>NZ_JBICCO010000041.1:0-52280 GCF_043119405.1 Achromobacter sp. 413638 | reverse complement strand
CCCCCCCCCCCCCCCCCCCCCCCCCCCCCCCCCCCGCTGCGCTGTTTCTTCGCCCCAAACCTGGCAGCGGCAAGCAGCAATCCATAGCAGGTTGCGTTTCCATACGCGGAAGCTGCGTTGGTGCCGTCGGTCAGGGCATGGCGTGTCGGCGCGATGCGCCGCCGGGCTTTCGGGCTGCGCCCCGTGCCGTCGTTGTCGTCACGGCCATTCGGCTTCAATCCCTCACGCCTTCGCGCCTGCGGCGCTGCGCGCTTTGCTTGCCTCCAGGGGAAAGCCCTGCGGGCTATCCCCGCCGCGCTGCGCTTGGCACCCCTTGAGCGCCGCCGAACCGGCCTGCGCCGGATCGGCCGGGCCGGCGCCTACGGCTGGGCCGCTGCTGCTGCGAGCTGGCTTTCAGCCTCGCTCATCAGCACCGCCGTGCTGCATTCGAGCGCGCTGGCGATCTTGAAGATAAGCGCCAGCGTGGGCATGTGTTCGCCGCGCTCGACCTTGCCCATGTGCGAACGCTCGATGCCGGCCAGGTGTGCCAGCGATTCCTGCGCGATCCCTCGTTCCGTCCGTAGCGCGCGCACCGCCGCGCCGAAGGCTTGCGCCAGTTCGGCATCGAAGGTGGTGGCACCGGCCGGGCGGCCAGGTTGGACGGAGCGCTTCTGCATGGACAGAAGCGTCAAATCGCAGGACAATTAAAACCACGTTATCTTTAACTCATTGCCAAAAAATCGCTGTTCCGTGCTTTTACGGAAATCCGCATTTACGGATTTCCACAGAACCGGGGAATCGCATCCGTGTCTTTCCGGCTTCCTGCAATTGCGCTTCCGCGCTTGCGTTCTTCTACGGATGCGATGGCTTGTGCATCCGTGCTTCCACACGCATGCACGGTTCCGTGGGGGTTCTGCCCATGACCTTGCCGCTTGTCACCGCTGATGAACGCGCCCGGCTGCTGGCCCACGGCGCGGCGCTCGCCGCTGGTCAGCGCCTCGACCCGCTGCCGGTGGTGCGCCTGTTCACCCCTGACGCGCATGTGACCTGGCTGCTGGTGTCGCTCGACCCCGCCGATGGCGATACGGCCTATGGCCTGATCGACCTCGGCATCGGCATGCCCTCGCTGGGGACGGTCAGGCTGTCCGACCTGGCCGGCATCGTCGGGCCGCGCAAGCTGCCGTTGCAGCGGGATCGGTATTTCCAGGCGGTGCGCCCGCTGTCGGAGTACGTCCGGCTGGCGCAGGAGAACGACGCGATCACGGACTGATGAACGCCAGCGCGGCCCGGCCAGCCGGGGCGCACTGTGACTATTTCAGTCTTGGTCAAGACCGGGTAGGTCTGAATCGGCATTGATGCACCGAAGCGATGCCAGTCTGATGCAAACAGTCCTGATCTTTGGCGCGGGCTGCGGCACGGTATCCGGTGCCGCGCACCATTTCCGGGTGGCGCAGCCGTCGCATTCAGACGATTTCCCCAACACGCCGGAGCCAAACGGTCTTGACACCGACAGTTACAGCTTAACCGTTTTTGATGATGACCTGATGGCATTTCGATAGCTCCCGCATCGCGGAAATCGTGGCGACGCATCCCAAGCACAGGGAGCTTTCGCCATGACTGATCGCAGCGCCGACCACTGGTATCCGACAGCCGCCTATCTCTACGTCCTGCACCTCGATGGCCCCGCGCTGGCCTGGGAATACCTGCGCAGGAATCCCGACTACCGCCGCGACTGGCTGCGCCGTCGCCGCCGACCGGACGCGGCGCAGGCTTGGAGCCTGCGCCTGTTGGAAAACCCAGCCCTGGATGCGCGCGAAGCGCATCCGGCCTGGTTCCCTGACCACGATGCCGTGGTGCAGCTCTATCCCGACGCCGACCCGCCACCCGAAGCCCATGCCTTCGAGTTCTGGCGCGTTCCTGGCCGCAAGCAACTGATCCACGATGGCAAGCGCCTGGTGCTGGTGGCGCATTGGCCCGGCTGCTGCCTGCGGCTCGCGCTCGCGCCGGGCCTGGAGGACGGTGTGGCCTACCTCTACGCCACTCGTGCCTGCGCCACGCCCTGCACGCGCTATCGCACGCTCGCGGCGGAACTCGACGCCCTGGCTGCCGCCACGGTTGCCGCGCCTGCGGCGGCGGCCCGTTCGCGGCCCACGCCTGCCGCACTGCTGGAGCTGCACACCTTGCAGGCGCTCGACGCGACCCTGGCGGGCGCGTCCTTGCGCGAAGTGGCCGAAGGGCTGTTCGGCGCCGATACCGTCGCGGGCGACTGGCACAAGGACGGCGCCTTGCGCGCCCGCGTGCGTCGGCTGGTGCGCCGTGGCGATGCGCTGATGCGCGGCGGCTATCGCCGCCTGGCACAGCTTCCGCCACTGCCGTTGCAGTAGGGGGGACGTTTCGCAGCCCCTGCAATTCGTCCCTTAGCAAGAAGCCTCGCTTTCTTGAAAGTGCCTTCATCCGGCTGCGTGGTGTGGCCGGGCTTGATGGAGGTTCATCCCATGCGACCAGCTCCCTTGCGGCCTGCCGCCACTGTCTCGACCGCTGCCGCGCAGCCGCAGCGTTACCTCACCAACGACGAAGCCGCCGAGTACCTGCGCTTGTCGCCGCGCACGCTGGAAAAGCAGCGCGTGATCGGCGGCGGCCCGCGCTTTCGCAAGTTCGGCCGGCGCGTCATGTACGCCGTGGCCGACCTCGACGCCTGGGCGGCCGACCGCAGCTTCGAGACGACTTCCGATCCCGAGTACGCCGAGCACCACTCGGCGGACAGCCGTGCGCGCTGATCGCTGGCGCGCGCCAGGCCACAGCCATGTCCATCTCCGCGCTGCCATTCCGGCAGCGGCCCCCGCAAGAACGCGAACAGCTCGACCTGTTCCGCGCCTTGCCGGGCGACATGGCACCGCGCGACAGCCAGGACTTGATGGCCTATCCGTTCTTCTCGCTCGCCAAGTCCAAGCGGGTCAAGCCCATCGACTTCCGGGCGGGCAACGTCACGATCCGCGTGGAAGGCACGCAGGAGCATGGCATCGCCACGATTTGGGATGCCGACGTGCTGATTTGGGCGGCCTCGCAGATCGTGGAGGCGAAGGATGCGGGCCTGCGGCCATCACGGCTGATCCGCGCGACGCCCTACGAGATCCTGCGCTTCGTCGGGCGCGGCAAGTCGCTGCGCGACTACCAGCGCCTCAAAGCGGCCTTGGATCGCCTGCAATCGACCACGGTGGCCACGTCCATCCGCGAGACAACCGGGCGGCGTTTGCACCGCTTCTCGTGGATCAACGAATGGAAGGAACTGGCCGATGCCAGCGGCACGCCGTTGGGCATCGAGCTGATCTTGCCGGACTGGTTCTATACGGGCGTGCTGAATGCGGCCCTGGTGCTGACCATCGACCCGGCGTATTTCCGGCTGACCGGCGGCATCGAGCGGTGGCTGTACCGCCTGGTGCGCAAGCACGGCGGCAAGCAGGCATACGGCTGGCAATTCGACTTCCGCTACCTGCACCAGAAATCCGGCAGCACCGCCAAGCCCTACGACTTCGCCTGCGACTTGCGCGCGCTCGTCGCGCGGCAGTCGCTGCCCGGCTACGTCCTGGGCATCGAGCGGATGCCGGACAGCGGCGCCGAGCTGCTGACCTTCCGGCCCGTGCCGCATACGGCACGGGGATAACTCCGGGAGAGCCTGTGAATAGTGTCGTGCTATCAGGCGTGCGGGGTATCGTGCTATCAGGCGTGGGACTATCGTGCTATCAGGCGTGCCAATCGGCCGCAAACCCGCGCCAGCACTGGGTTTGCGCGCCCTCTAACTTCCCTAACTTAATTTCTCTAACTTGTAGTAGGGAAACGCCGCTGCGGTGGACAACCGCCACGCGGCCACCAACGCAGCAGGAACAGCCAGGCTTTCCAACACGAAGGGCCAGGCCATGATCGTCGCGCTGCTCAACCAGAAAGGCGGCGTGGGCAAGACCACGCTCGCCACCCACATTGCCGGCGAACTGGCAATGCGCGGCCAGCACGTCGTGCTGCTGGACGCCGACCCGCAGGGGTCATCGCTCGACTGGACACAGCGCAGAAGCCAGCAAGGCTTGCCACGGCTTTTCAGCGCCGTGGGCCTCGCACGCGAAACGCTGCATCAGGAAGCCCCGGAGCTGGCACGCCGCGCCGATCACGTTGTCATCGACGGCCCGCCGCGCATCGCCGCCTTGGCGCGCTCCGCGCTGCTGGCGGCCGAGCGCGTGCTGATCCCGGTGCAGCCCAGCCCCTACGACCTGTGGGCCAGCGCCGAGATGGTGGCGCTGATCCGCGAGGCGCAAGTCTTTCGGCCTGCGCTGCGCGCGGCCTTCGTCATCAACCGGCGTGTCAGTACCACCGTGATCGGGCGCGAAGCGCGCCAGGCGCTCGCCGATCAGCCGCTTCCTGCGCTGCGCGCGGAAGTGCATCAGCGCATCGTGTTCGCCGACAGCGTGGCCGCTGGCCGGCTTGCACGCGAGACGGCGCCGGACAGCGCCGCCGCGCGCGAAATCACCGCGCTCGTGGACGAACTGCTGCGGTGGACGACATGACCGCGAAGCCACCACCGAACAGCAAGCGCGCAGCAAAGCGCGTCGGCATCGGCGCGCGTCCACCTGCGAATCCGCACGCCGAGGCGTGGATTCGCCAGGGCGACGCCGACGCGCTGGGCAAGGGCGACCTCTACACGGCCCGCCTCACCCTCGACATCACGCCCGCCATGCGGGCGCGCATCAAGGTCTCTGCCTTCACGCAAGGCGTGACCGTGGCCGACCTGCTGCGCGGCCTGCTGGAACGGGAGTTTCCCGAGAACCGCAGGGAGAACACACCATGACTGCATCCACTGCACTAGCCGCCGCGCCTGCCGCTGTCGCGGCCACGGCCACGGCTGCGCCACAGCCATCATTCATCGCACCTTCCGGCCAGCCAGCCAGCGCGCCGCTGACGCGCGTGGCGCTGGCCTACATCGAGGCCCGTTTCAAGCTCTACCTGCGCTTCGGCGAACCCGCGTGCACGCACCAGCTCGACCGCTGGCGGCGCAGCGCGGTGTTCCTGCCGGGCGCGGTGTTCTGCCGCATCCGCTGGCAGGCCAACGACTACGGCACCGTGCGCTGGCAGCTCATGGTGATGCAAGCCTGCACGCCGCTGGACGCGGCGCAGCGCATCCCCGGCGTACAGCCGGGCGCGCGCCTGCTGCTGCACGCCGAGGGCGACGGGCAAGTGCGCGCCGTGCTGGAACGCATCGACGCCATCGAGGCGCTGGGCATCGCGCCCATCGCCGTCTCGCCTGCGTACTGGCGCACGCTCGCCAACCGGCTCGCCGCGCGCCTGCCGCTGCCCGAGTACACCGCCGAGCGGCACGCCGCCTGGTTAGCCGGGAGGGTGCTGCCATGACCGCCGTTTCCACTGGCGCCAACACCACTGGAAAGGCACCGCGTCCTCGCTCGCGCCTGCGCGCTCGCATCGTGCTCGCGGGCTTCGCCGCCTGCGGCCTCGCTGCGCTCGCCTGGGCGTCCTTCGTGCATCCGATGCCGCGCCTGATCTACAACCCGTCCGACAGCGTTCCGGTGGGCTGGTATCGCATCGCACCACCCGATGCGCCGCGCGTCGGCTCCATCGTGCTGACCACGCTGCCGCCAGACGCCGCCGCGCTGGCCGCGCAGCGCGGCTACCTGCCGGCGCGCGTGCCGTTGCTCAAGCGCGTGGGTGCCGTCGCGCCGCAGGAGGTGTGCATCGCTGGCGGCATCGTCCGCATCGACGGCGTGCCTTTGGCCGCCGCGCTGCTCGCCGACCGCTGGGGCCGCCCGCTGCCATCCTGGCAGCAGTGCCGCCGCCTTGAACCCGGCGAGCTTTTCCTGTTGAGCGTGACCAACCCGTCGTCGTTCGACAGCCGGTATTTCGGGCCGGTTGCCGCATCCGCCGTGATCGGCGTCGCGCACCCGGTCTGGCTGGAGAAGCGCCCATGATCGCCGCCGATTCGCTGCGCATCATCGTGCTATCAGGCGTGTCGATCCCGTGGTGTTCCGCGTGTCATCGCGCGTGCAGTGCGAGCGCATCCGCGCCGCGCTTCGCGCCGCCTTCCCATGTGCAGGCGTCTTGCCTCGAACGCTGCCGGCCTGCGGCCGTCGCCGCGTTCGCCGGCGCGCTGGCTGCTCGCGCAGCAGCGCCGCCGGGCCGCCGCTGCCCGGAGCGTCAGCGAGGGGCAAAGGCGGAAGGCAAGACAAAAGGACGCGGCACCGGGCCGCGTCGAAAGCCTGTCTGCACATGGGGGTGGCGCGGCACGCAGCGGCTTCGCCGCCGTGCCGCGTGGGGCGCGAAGCCCGCGCCAATCCAGGCATGTCCGCGTGCTTCGCACGACCGGACACGCTGGCGCTTGCAGGGAGCACAGCCATGACCGACCGCCGCGATGACGATTTCCGCATCCGCCCCAGCGCCCCGAAGAACCGGGGCCAGGGCTTCATCTCCAAGGTGCTCAAGCAGGCGGGCAAGGCCAGCAGCGGCAAGTCCTCGGTGCGCCGTCCCGCAGCCAGCGGCAGCGGCGCACGCGCTGGCCAGCGCCCCGGCTCGCGCCTGGGACGCGGCCACACGGCGGCGCGCTTCGCGGGCGCGAAGCTGACGCCCATGTCGCGGCGCGTGACCATCAAGACGCTGCTGGTCAACCAGCGCCAGGCCAGCCCGCAGTCGCTCGCCAAGCACCTGCGCTACATCGAGCGCGATGGCGTGGGCCGCGATGGCGAGCCGGGCCAAGCCTACGGGACGCAGACCGACGAAGCCGACCTCGATGCGTTCAAGGAACGCTGCGCCGACGATCGGCACCATTTTCGCTTCATCCTCTCGCCCGAGGATGGCGAGGAGCTGGAAGACCTGCGCACCTACACCCGGCACCTGATGGGCCGCATGGAGGCCGACCTGGGCACGCGCCTGGATTGGGTGGCGGTGGATCACTGGAACACCGATAACCCGCACACTCACCTGATCGTGCGCGGGCGTGACGACACCGGCAAAGACCTCATCATCGCCGGCGACTACATCGCGCACGGCTTTCGCCATCGCGCCGCCGAGCTGGCGACCGAATGGCTGGGGCCGCGCACCGAGTTGGAGATACAGCAGACCTTGCAGCGCGAGGTAGAGCAAGAGCGGTGGACGAGCTTGGATCGCACCCTGCAACGCGAGGCCGGCGAGGACGGCCGAGTGCAGATCGAACGCTTCAACGAACCGAAGCTGCAACGCCAACGCCTGCTATTGGTCGGCCGACTGCAACGCTTGCAGCGCATGGGCCTGGCCGACGAAATGCAGCCCGGAACCTGGGCCATTCATACAGATGCAGAGAAGACCTTGCGCGCCCTGGGCGAGCGCGGCGACATCATCCGCACGATGCAGCGGGCCATGCGCGGCGAGCTGCGCGAGCTGGCGGTGTTCGAGCCGAGCGACGATGGCCGTACCGTCATCGGCCGCGTGGCCGCGAAGGGGCTGGCCGACGAGCTGCGTGATCGGGGCTATCTGGTCATCGACGGGGTGGACGGCAAGGCCCACTACGTCGCGCTCAACGTCCGCGACGAGCTGGCGAACTACCAGACCGGCGCCGTGGTGGAGGTGAAGGGATCGGCCGACGTGCGCGCGGCCGACCGCAACATCGCTGCGCTGGCGAGCGATGGCCTGTACCGCACCGATCACCACCTCGCCATCGCGCAAGGTCAGGCCGTTCCCGGCCGAGATCCGCAGGAAGTCGTCGCGGCCCACGTCCGCCGGCTCGAAGCCCTGCGTCGGGCCGGCATCGTGGAGCGCGTGGCTGAGGGGCTATGGAAAGTGCCGGACAACCTGGCCGAGCGCGGTCGCCTGTACGACGCACAGCGCCTCGGCGGCGTGGCTGTGGAGCTGAAATCGCACCTGCCCATCGAGCGGCAGGCCCGCGTGATCGGCGCGACCTGGCTGGATCAGCAGTTGATCGGCGGCGGCAAGGGCCTGGGCGAGCTGGGCTTCGGCGGCGAAGCCCGACAGGCGCTGCAACAGCGCGCCGACTTCCTCGCCGAACAGGGATTGGCCGAGAAGCGCGGCCCGCGCGTGATCCTGGCGCGCAATCTGCTGGCGACTCTGCGCAATCGGGAACTGGCCCAGGCCGCAAAGGACATTGCCACGGAAACCGGGTTGGAGCATCGCCCCGTAGGCGACGGGCAGCGCGTGGCCGGCATCTACCGGCGCAACGTCATGCTCGCCAGCGGGCGCTACGCGATGCTCGATGACGGCAAGGGGTTCAGCCTGGTGCCGTGGAAGCCAGTGATCGAGCAACGGCTGGGGCAGCAGATTGCAGCGACTGTGCGCGGCGGCAGTGTTTCATGGGAGATCGGGCGACAACGAGGGCAATCCTTGAGCTGACAGTCGCATCCCTGCGGTAGACGAAGCACGCGCCGCCCACACTCACGTCTCGCTAGCCCTGCGTCGCTTCGAGGGTGATTTGCGCCCCTTCGGCGTACTCTCAGCATATTCCCGGCCAATCGCCTCCAGCCCTGCAAGAGCGAACTTGTGCAGGTGTGACGTCAGTTCTTGCCTTGGCATCCGTAGCACCTGCTGCGGGGGGCCTGGTAGTCCGCCGTTGCCTGCGACCAGCAGCATCAAGCAGGGAGCCGCAATGCTGATCATGCAGCGAAGCAATGCTGGGTCGCTTTCAGGAATGCCAGTGACCTCGCCGATGACGCGCCTGATGAAGGTGAACTTCGGTTCCAGATCCTCTTGGTATAGAACCTGAAGATTCGACGACGGCGCTAGCAACTCGCGTGCAAAGAGCCGTGCGTGCCAGCCGTCGTTTCCTATCGTGGCTTCGGTCAGTCTGTCGATGCACCATTTCAGCTTCTCACGCGCGGGCAGCGCGCCTTCGACGACTTGTTGCAGATCGTCGAAGCTGATGATCCGCCGGTGACCTTCGACAAGAACGGCCTGATAGAGGCCGCGGCGACTGCCAAAGTGATAGTTGATCGAAGCGAGGTCCACGCCGGCTTTCGCAGCGATGGCTTTGCTGGTGGTTTCAGCGTACCCGGTGGCCGCGAACAACGATCCTGCGGCTTCCATGATGCGGGTACGGGTCAGCTCGCCATCGGTACGGGGGCTGCGGCGCGGTTTGGTCATAGCTAGTTCTGTGACCGGGGTGGGCGGGCTGATTGTGCTTGAACTGAACTTTAAATTCAATTTAACTTTAGTGTATGCTCGCGCTCATACCAAGCGGGCGCAGGCCAGCGCGCCCTTACACGCCCCCTTTCGAGAGACACCATGTTTACGAAACGGCTGGTTCCACCCGACGGCAGCGCCATTGCCGACTTGGCCTTGGGTCGCCCTGGCGCTCCGGCGCGTGCTGGCCGTCGGCACCTCGCCTCACGCATGGCCGCTGTCGCCGCGTTGCTCGGATTGCTGTGCGTAGTGCCCAGTAGGGTGGCACAGGCGCAGTCGTGCCCTGACGGGAAGACACCTCTGTTGTCGTCCGGGACGATCAACCTGCGCATTGACAACGATCTGTTCGGAAGGCTGGGCCAGGATCAAGGCTACTCGAACGGCTTTTTGGTCAGTTGGGTATCGCCCAACCTGGTCGATTACTCCCATGATCCGTGTCTGCCATTCCTCGCCCGCCGGCTGAACCAACGCTTGGCCTGGCTACAGCCGGACGGGTTCGACGAGCAGAACATGACGATCGGGATCGGGCAGATGATGTATACCCCGACCGACAAGGTGCCTTCTCACCTCATCGAGGATGATCGTCCATTCGCCGGCGCGTTGATGCTGAGTTTTGGCTACAACGCCCGTCGCGGCGATTCTCTGCGTACTTCGCAAATCCGCGTTGGCGTCGTCGGGCCTGCTTCGCGGGCCGAGCAGGTGCAGAACTGGTGGCATGGTGTCATCGGCGTGGATCGCTTCAACGGCTGGGATCACCAGTTGCGTGATGAGCCAGTCGTGCAGTTGATCCATGAGCGCCGCAAGCGCGTAGCGCGGCACGTAGGCACAAGTGGCTGGGGTTGGGACTACACGCGCCACTGGGGCATGAGCCTGGGAAATTTTGCGACCTATGCCAATGCCGGCGGCGAGTTGCGCTTCGGCCTGCGCCTCCCGGATGATTTCGGCACCGCGCCGCTGCGGCCGGCTGGCGAGAACACCGCGCCGGTGAAGGTGGCCGCCGGCCAACCCTGGAACTGGCACTTGTTCGTGGCCGCAGACGCCCGCTGGGTACTGCACGACATCACACTCGACGGCAACACCTTCAAGTCCAGCCACAGCGTCGATAAGCGCCCGTTCGTGGCCGACCTCGGCTATGGCGCTGCGATCTACCGCGGCCACTGGCGATTCGCATTCGCGCGCTACTTCCGCACGCGCGAATTCCACGGCCAGAAGGAAACCCCGGTCTACGGCACGTTGACCATCGGCAGGCGATTCTGACCACGGATGGCGGGCGCCTGCGGATGTGCTTGCGCCTAAACATTAAATTGCATTTAATCTTAGAGTATGCTCACAGCCCGAGTTGCCACTAAGCCCACGGAACACCGTCCATGAAGAAGCCTCTCATCCTCCTTGCAGCCATCGCGGCAGTGGTTCTCGTAGCCTGGGCCTGGTGGCATTTCAGCCACCGTGATGGCGACGGCGCGCTGGTGCTGTACGGCAACGTGGACATTCGGCAGATTTCGCTGGCGTTCGACGGCAGCGGCCGGGTGGCGGAACTGCACGCCGAGGAAGGCGACCGCGTAACGTCGGGAACTGTGCTGGGTGTGCTGGATACCCGCACGCTGGCGTTGCAGGCCGAGCAAGCGCAAGCACAGATCGGCGTCCAGCAGCAGACGCTCCTGCGCCTGCGCAACGGCTCACGGCCGCAGGAGGTCGCGCAAGCCCGCAGCCGTGTGACCGCAGCACAGGCTGACGCCTCGCAAGCCGAACAAGACCTCAAGCGCCTGCAAGGCATTGCGGCCAATACCCAAGGGCGCGCCGTGAGCGCGCAGGATCTGGACCGCGCCCGAAGCCATCTACAGGTCGCGCAGGCGAAGGTCGCGGAGCAACGCGAAGCATTGCGCTTGACCGAACTTGGACCGCGTGCGGAAGACGTGGCGGGGGCGGAGGCACAGCTCAAGGCGGCGCAGGCGCAACTGGCCTTGTTGCAGCACCAGATCGCCCAGGGCGAACTCAAGGCGCCCGCCGACGCGATCGTGCGTTCGCGGCTTCTTGAGCCGGGCGACATGGCCACGCCCCAGCGGCCGGTTTTCGCCTTGGCGTTGACGCAGCCGAAGTGGGTTCGCGTCTATGTCGGCGAACCCGACCTGGGCCGGGTCAGGCCCGGCATGGAGGCCCGCGTCGTCACTGATGGCCGCCCCGGCCAGTCCATCACTGGCAAGGTCGGCTACATCTCATCGGTTGCCGAGTTCACGCCCAAGTCGGTCCAGACCGAGGAACTGCGCACCAGCCTGGTTTACGAGGTACGGGTGCTGGTCGATGACCCGCAGGACGTGCTGCGCCTTGGACAGCCGGCAACCGTTCACCTGACGACCGGCACCGCGCAATGAACGACAGCGACACAACGGTCATTGCCGAGGGCCTGCGCAAGACCTTCGAGGCGCCGGGCGGCGGCCCGTTGCTTGCGGTGAACGATGTGTCGATGACGATACGCGCGGGCGAGCTGACCGCCCTCGTCGGGCCGGACGGCGCAGGCAAGACAACCTTGCTGCGCATGATGGCCGGGCTGCTTAAGCCCGACGCCGGGCGCCTTGAGGTGCTGGGCATCGACGTGGCGGCCAATCCGCAGGCGGTGCAAGACCGCATCGGCTACATGCCACAGCGCTTCGGGCTGTACGAAGACCTGAGCGTGCAGGAAAACCTGGACTTGTACGCCGACCTGCACGGGGTGCCGCCTGCCGAGCGCAGCAGACGCTTCGCCCGGATGCTGGAGATGACCGACCTCGTGCGCTTCACCGCACGCCCGGCCGGCAAGCTGTCCGGCGGCATGAAACAGAAGCTGGGCCTGGCCTGCACGCTGGTGCGCTCACCCGATCTGCTGCTGCTCGACGAACCCAGCGTCGGTGTCGATCCGCTGTCGCGGCGCGACCTGTGGAAGATCGTGCAGCAATTGGTCGATGACGAGAACCTGAGCGTGATCGTCAGCACCGCGTACATGGACGAGGCCGAGCGATGCGCGCAGGTGTTCGTGATGAACGCGGGCCGGTTGCTGGACGAAGGCACGCCGGCCGCGTTGAGTGAGCGCGCTCGCGGCTTGACCTTCACCACGTCGCCTCCAGCGGGGATGCCTGCCCGCGATCTACAGGCGCGATTGATCGACGCCACCGAACTGATCGTCGATGCGGTTCCCCAGGGCGGCGCGGTTGACTTCATCCGCCAACCGCAGGCCACCACCGACGAGGTGAACAAGCTGCTTGGCGATGCCGGCTGCGAGCCACGCCCGGCGGAACTCGAAGACGCTTTCATGATGATGCTGCGCAAGCAGCAGCAGGACGAGGGCCAGGCGCCGGAACTGCGAGCAGCGTCGCACGCGCAGGTCATGAATGGCGATGCCGATGGGCCGGTGATCGTGGTCCGCGATCTGGTACGCAAGTTCGGCGACTTCACCGCCGTTGCCAGCACATCGTTCGAGGTGAGCCGCGGCGAGATATTCGGTTTGCTCGGCCCCAATGGCGCGGGCAAGACCACGACATTCCGCATGTTGTGCGGGTTGCTGCCAGCCACCAGCGGCCATCTGGAGGTCGCTGGACTCAACCTGCGCACGGCGCGCGCGCAGGCGCGTGGGCGCATCGGCTACGTGGCGCAGAAATTCGCGCTGTACGGCAACTTGACCGTGCGCGAGAACTTGGAGTTCTTCGGTGGCGCCTACGGGCTGCGCGGACAGGTGCTGCGCGAGCGCGTTAACGGCACTATCGAGGAATTCGGGCTGGAACCGATGGCGGTCAGCGGCCTGCTCCCCGGCGGCTACAAGCAACGCCTGGCAATGGCCGCTGGCCTGCTGCACCAGCCGGAAATCCTGTTCCTCGACGAACCGACCAGCGGCATCGACCCGCTGGCACGGCGTGCCTTCTGGCGGACGATCACCGCGCTGGCGCAGAGTGGCGTCACTGTCATCGTCACCACCCACTTCATGGAGGAAGCGGAATACTGCGACCGCATCGCTATCCAGGACGCCGGGAAGATGCTGGCACTGGGCACGCCGCAGGAGGTCCGCGAACAGGCCGGGGGCGACGGCAGCACTGACATGAACAGTGCGTTCATCGCCATCGTTGAACGCGGTCGCACCGAAAGCCAGCGCGCGATAGTGGGAGCCGCTGCATGAATACCTCGGGATTCATCAGGCGATTCTCCGCGCTGCTGCGCAAGGAAGTGCGCCAGATGCTGCGCGACAGGAGCACGCTGGCGGTCGGCCTGATGCTGCCGGCTGTGCTGATCCTGCTGTTCGGCTATGGCCTGTCATTCGACGTGAAAAACGCGCCGGTGGCCGTAGTGCTGGAGGACAGTTCGCCGTCCGCGCGCGAGGTGCTTGCCGGCCTGGAGGGATCGCCCTATCTGGCGCCCGTGTGGACGACCAATATGACGGAGGCCGAGCGCCGGATGCGCGACGGGGAAGTGCGCGCCATCGTGCGGGTTCCGGCGGACTTCTCGCGCAGACTAGCAGCGGGGCAAGCCCAGGTGCAGTTGCTGCTGAACGGTGTCGATTCCAACACGGCCGCTGCCGTTGACGGCTATGTCGGTGGAGCCATCGCAACCTGGGCGCAACAGAAGGCCGACCGCGCTGGCAGCAAATCCGGTGCCGGTGGCGTGGAGCTGGTGCAGCGCATGTGGTTCAACGAAGCCTCAACCAGCACCTGGTATCTGGTGCCGGGCTTGATTGCGCTGGTAATGACGCTGATCGGCGCCTTCCTGACTTCGCTGCTGATCGCGCGCGAGTGGGAACGCGGCACGCTGGAATCGCTGTTTGTCACGCCGGTACGGCCGCTGGAAATCGTGCTGGCCAAGCTCGCGCCCTACCTGTTGGTCGGTGCCATTGACCTGGCGCTGTGCCTGCTCGCGGCCAAGTTCCTGTTCCACGTGCCGATGCGCGGGTCGCTGTGGGTGATCGTGTTTGCCTCGCTCTTGTACCTGACGGTATCGCTGCTGCTGGGCCTGTTCATCTCCGGCAAGACGCGCAACCAGTTCCAGGCGAGTCAGGTAGCCCTGCTGGTCAGCTTCATGCCGGCATTGATGCTGTCGGGTTTCATCTTCGACTTGCGCAACGTGCCCGTGGTGGTTCAGGCGGTCAGCCAGCTACTACCGGCAACGCACTTCGTCGGGCTGATCAAAACGCTGTTTCTGGCCGGTGACAACTGGCCGATGATTCTGCGCGACTGCGCGATTCTGAGCCTTTACGCGCTCGTGCTGACCGGCGCCGTGCGCCGCACGTTGCGCAAGACGCTGGACTGACGCCATGCACGCATTTCTCACTCAACTGGCGTCGATCGGCTTCCTCTGCCGCAAGGAGTTTCTGGCGCTGTTCAAGGAGCGGTCCAGCCGGGCAATTCTGTTCGTACCCGTTCTGATGCAAGCCCTGCTGTACGGCTACGGCGCGACCTACGATCTCAGCTATGCACCCTATGCGGTGCTGGACCAGAGCCGGGGCGCGGCCTCGACCGAGTTGCTGGCGCGTGTGGATGGCACCGGCGTGTTCAAGCGCGAAGCCTCGCTGAATACGCCGCAGCAGATCGCTCAAGTCGTCGATCGGGGCCATGTGCTGCTGGTGCTGCACTTCCCCGCAGACTTCGACGCCCGGCTGGCTGGTGGTCAGCAAGCTCCGTTGCAGATGATCCTTGACGGCCGCAATTCCACGACCGCCGGGGCGGCGGCAGCCCAGGTCAGTGCCATCGTCGCCGCTTACAACCGATCGCGCACCGGCACGCCTGCGGTCAGCGTGGAGCGACGTGCTTGGTACAACCTCAACCTGGAGTCGCGCTGGAACTTGATGCCGGCACTGATTGCCGCGTTGAGCCTGATCCAGACTTTGCTGCTGTCGTCGCTGTCGGTCGCCCGCGAACGCGAGCAGGGCACCTTCGACCAGTTGCTGGTGACGCCGCTGACGCCCATGCAGATTCTGGTCGGCAAGGCCGTGCCGCCGATGCTCGTGGGCGTGGCGCAAGCGACCATCATTTTGCTGATCATCCGCTTCTGGTTCCAGATACCGATGAACGGCTCCCCGTGGCTGCTCTACCTGGGGCTGGTCGTTTTCACCTGTGCCACCGTGGGACTCGGCCTGTCGATTTCCGCGCTGTCGCTGAACATGCAGCAGGCCATGCTCTACACCTTCCTGCTGATCATGCCGATGATGCTGCTGTCGGGCTTGCTCACGCCGGTGAGCAACATGCCTGAACCCCTACAGATCGTCACCTATGCCAATCCGCTGCGCTTTGGCATGGACCTCGTGCGCCGCGTCTATCTCGAAGGCGCCGGGTTGCGCGAGGTCGCCTTCGACTTCGTTCCCATGCTGGTGATGGCAATCGTCACGCTGCCGCTGGCGGCCTGGCTGTTCCGCAACCGCCTCTCCTGATCCGGGGTATTGGCTATGTCCGACTTTCGCATTCTTCGTGGTCAACCGTCGCGCTTGGCGGTGTGCCTGCTCGCCCTCGCAATGGCTGGCTGCGCGGTGGGGCCGGATTTCGTCAAACCCACGCCGTCGGCCCCGGATGACTGGACAAGTTGGCGCAGCGCCGACGATGCGTTGCGTACCCCTGTCGGCAACGAGCAGGCGTTGCCGGCGGACTGGTGGCGGGCGTTCGGCGATCCGACGCTGGACCGCCTTGCGCAACGGGCTTTCGAGGCAAGCCCGGACTTGCAAACGGCCGCGCTGCACTTCGCCCAGGCGCGTGCGCAGCGCAGCACCGTCGAGGCTCAACGCGGGCCGCAGGTCAACGCCAACGGCGGCGCGATCCGCCAGCGCCAGAGTGAGTATGGCGCCAGCACACGCATGATCGACGCCATCGGCGGCGACCGATCGACGCTGGCACAAGTGCTGAGTGAGCCTTTCACGCTCTACCAGATCGGCTTCGACGCCTCCTGGGAGCTGGACCTGTGGGGCCGCGTGCGCCGCTCGATCGAGGCAGCCGACGCCGAAGTGTCCGGCCAGGCGGCGCTGCTGGATCTGGCCCGGTTGAGCCTCATCAGCGATGTGGTGCGCAACTACTTCGAGCTGCGCACCACACAGCGCCAGATCCGCCTGGCGCGCGAGGACATCGCCGCGCTGGAGGAGCGCGTGGGCCTGCTGGAAGCGCGCGTGCAGGGTGGCATCGTCGATCACCTGGACCTGGAGCGCCAGCGCGCCGAATTGGCGGCGGTGAAAGCGCAATTGCCGGGGCTGCTGGCGCAGGAAGGCGCCAGCGCCAACCAGATCGCGCTGCTCCTGGGCGAGCGGCCCGGTGCCTTGCGCAACGAGCTGGCTGCCGTCGCCGACGACGGCAGGACGGCGTTGCCGGACTTGGCGCTGGGGCTGCCGTCGGAAGTTGCCCTGCGCCGGCCCGACATTCGCGCCGCCGAGGCTCGCCTGCATCGGGCCACGGCCAGCATCGGCGTTGCGCAAGCCGAGCTGTACCCAAGCATCCGCCTGGGTGCGCGGTTCGGGTACGAGTCCTATCTGAGCGGCGAATTCTCAGCCTGGGGCAGCCGCACATGGTCGATAGGACCGACTCTGAGCCTGCCGCTGTTCGACCGTGGCCGCCGCAAGAGCGTGGTGCAGTTGCGCGAGCTGGAGCAGCAAGAAGCGGCAGTGAACTACCAGAGGACCGTGCTCAAAGCCTGGCAGGAGATCGACGACGCGCTCAGCGGATACACCGCAGAGCAGCAGCAGGAACGTGAACTGCAAGCCCGAATGCACAGCGCCGGCCAAGCCTACGAACTGGCCCAGGCACGCTACGACGGCGGCATGGCCGATTTCCTCTCCGTGCTCGACAGCCAGCGTAGCTATTTGCAGGCGCGCCGAGAATTGGCAGCGAGCGAAGGGCGCGTGGGCACCCGCTACGTGATGGTCAACAAGGCCATTGGCAATACACAACTATCGGAAGGCGGCGTGACGAAATGACGAGCTTCGTTAGCGCGTACTCCGAGCGCACAGATCAACTGTTGTTGGTTGTGGAATTGGTCTGCTCGCATGATCGGGAACACTGCGGCGATTCGTCCTACCGGATACGGGAGGGGTGAAATGGAACTTCGGCATCTGCGCTGTTTCCTGGCCGTGGCCGAAGAACTCCACTTCGCCCGCGCGGCGGAAAAGCTGCACATCGAACAATCGCCACTGTCGCGTGCGATCAAGGAGCTAGAAGAAGAACTTGGCGTTGTGCTGTTCGCCCGCACCACGCGCAGCACGCGACTGACCCGTGCTGGAAAGCTGTTCTTGGAACACGTGCGCCGCGTGTTCACAGTCTTGGAACAAGCACGCGATAGCGTGAAAGCGGCGGCCCACGGCTTCCACGGACAATTGCGCGTGGCGTTGTCGGACGGCATCACACCGTCGCGCTTACCGGCTTTACTGGCGCTATGCCGACAGGAAGAACCGGAAGTTGAACTCCGATTCTTCGAGGTGCCGCTGTCACAGCAGATCAAGGGGCTGCATGACGATCTGTACGACGTGGGGTTTGCGCAGTCCGATGAAGTGGGCGATGGCATCACCACCATGCCTGTCTGGAGAGACACGCTCATCGTGACGGTGCCAGCGCGACATCCGCTGCTGGCACACAAGCGCATCCCTTTGGAGGAACTGCTGCGCTATCCGCTGGTTCTATGCGATCCACAAGTGTGCGAAGGCCATGCCAAATTCGTCGATCGGGTGCTACGTCGGGCCGACATGGAGCCGCTGGTCGCAGAACGGGTCGCTACGTGTGATTTGATGATGGCCTTGGTATCGGCCGGTTTCGCACTTGGGTTTACGGGTGCCGCGCGCATTGCCGCGAACCCTGACTCCGGCGTAGTGGCCCGACCGCTGGCGTTGCGCGTGCCGCCGCTGACAACCTACCTGCTTTACCCCGCCGGCGAGCCGTCCGATGTGCTGGCGCGGTTCATTGAGCGCGTGCAGGCCATCGAGTCACCGGAACCCCCAAGGCCCAAGTCGGGCCGTCATTCCGATTCCCTGGAGGAACCTGAGCCATGAAAAAGATCATCCCGTTCTTACTGGCGGCCGCGTTGACTGCTTGCGGCCAGTCCGAAACGCCTCCGAAGGCCAACACGTCGGAAGCGAATATCCCGACGGTGGAAGAACTGGCGTCCAACCCCGAACGGTTGAAGGAACTGCGCCAGCAATGCAAGACGGATCGCCCCAAGCTAGGCGACGTGCTGTGCAACCGGGTGGCCGAAGCCACGCGCAAGCGATTCTATGGCGACGGCGAGACGCCCTACACGCCGCCGAAAGAATCGCCGAAGTTCTGACCGTTGGCGGCTCGCCGCCTCGCCTTCATATTTCTGTTCGACACGCCGCAATGCGCCTTCGCTTGCGGCATTTTTCTTTGGCCTGCCGCTGCATTCATTCTGTCTTTTTGCTCGACCTTTCTGCTTGAAACGGTCTTTGACCAGCACTGATCCGGCACCGATCCTGACGCTTGCGGCACGTCCCTGTGCCGCGCTTTCCATGAGGAACCAGCGCAGGAGAAAGCGGAGGCCAGGTCATGCAAGGGACGAACGTGCTGTTCGGTCAGATCGCCGTGGTATTCGGCATCGTGATCGCCGGTGTGTGGGGTGCCACACAATGGACAGCGGCGGCCCTTGGCTATCAAGTACGCCTTGGCTCGCCCTGGTTCGACTTTCTTGGCACGTCGATCTACCACCCGTGGAAGCTGTTTGAGTGGTGGTTCTTCTTCGGCGCCTATGCGCCGGAGGTCTTCGACACCGGCGGTGCCATTGCCGGCGCCAGCGGCATGGTCGCCGTGGTCGTTGCCATCGCCATGTCGGTCTGGCGCTCGCGCCAGGCACGCATGGTCACGACCTACGGCTCGGCGCGATGGGCGAATGCGCACGACATTCGCAAGGCCGGCCTCACACAGCCTGCCGGCGTGTTCCTCGGTCAGCACGATCACCAGTACCTACGTCATGAAGGACCGGAACACGTCCTGACCTTCGCGCCCACGCGCTCGGGTAAAGGCGTGGGCCTAGTCATTCCCACACTCTTGAGTTGGCCGGCATCCGCCGTCATCCATGACATCAAGGGCGAGAACTGGAGCATCACCGCCGGCTGGCGTTCGCGTTTCTCGCACTGCCTGCTGTTCAACCCGACCGATGCGAAGTCGGCAGCCTACAACCCACTGCTGGAGGTGCGGCGCGGCGCGCATGAAGTGCGCGACGTTCAGAACATCGCGGACATTCTGGTCGATCCCGAAGGCGCGCTGGAGAAGCGCAACCATTGGGAAAAGACTTCGCACGCGCTGCTGGTCGGGGCCATCCTGCATGTGCTCTACGCGGGCGAAGACAAGACGCTGCGCGGCGTTGCCAACTTCCTGTCCGATCCGGCCAGCCCTTTCGAGCTGACCTTGCACCGGATGATGACCACGCCCCACCTGGGCGATGGCCCGCATCCGGTCGTGGCCTCGGCGGCGCGCGAAGTGCTCAACAAGTCGGATAACGAGCGCTCCGGCGTGTTGAGCACCGCCATGTCGTTCCTCGGCCTGTACCGCGATCCCACGGTGGCCGAAGTCACTTCGCGCTGCGACTGGCGCATTGCCGACCTGATCGCGGCCGAACATCCGGTGTCGCTGTATCTGGTGGTGCCGCCTTCGGACATTTCGCGGACGAAACCGCTGATTCGCCTGATCCTCAACCAGATCGGGCGGCGCCTAACCGAATCGCTTGATGGCTCCGACGGCATCGCGCGCCGCCACAAGCTGCTGCTGATGCTCGACGAGTTCCCGGCGCTGGGCAGGCTCGATTTTTTCGAGACGGCGCTGGCCTTCATGGCGGGCTACGGCATCCGCAGCTTCCTCATCGCGCAGTCGCTCAACCAGATCGACAAAGCCTACGGCCAGAACCATTCGATTCTGGATAACTGCCATGTGCGCGTGACGTTCGCCACGAACGACGAACGCACGGCGAAGCGCATTTCCGAGACGCTGGGCACGGCCACCGAGCTGCGCGCGCAGCGCAACTACGCGGGCCACCGGCTCGCGCCGTGGCTGGGCCACTTGATGGTGTCGCGCCAGGAGACGGCCCGGCCGCTGCTGACGCCGGGCGAAGTCATGCAGCTTCCGCCCGACGAGGCGGTGGTCATGGTGTCCAGCGTGGCGCCGATCAAGGCGAAGAAGCTGCGCTACTACGCGGACGCCAATTTCAAGCGCCGCGTGCTGCCGCCGCCTGCACTGGCGAACGGGCAGTACGCGGACGCGCCGCCGTCGCGCTCGGATGATTGGAGCGGCCTGGCTATTCCCGCCATGCCCGTCGCGCCTGCGTCCGATACCGCTGAGGGCTTCGCTGCCTCTGCCGATGACGGTGGCCCACGCCGTCAACCCGAACTCTCCGAAACCGTCGCCTACGCCCCCGAGCTGGCCGTGCCGGCTGCCGACCTCGCGCTGCTCGATGACGACGACGACCTGCCGCTTCCCCTTCCTCGCCAGCTTGACCCGGCCATGCAGCGCACGGCGCGGCTGGCTTCCCTCGACCCCAACGACGGAATCGAGCTATGAGCCACTACCGCCTCAACCTGTTCATCCAGCCGGAGCACGCCAAGCGCCTGGACGAGCTGGCCGCCAAGAAAGGCGTGTCCAAGTCGTCCATCGTCGCGGCGGCGCTCGCATCGTGGTTGTCGCCTGATGCCGCCGACCAGCGCGAGGCGGCCATCGCCAAGCGGCTTGATCGCCTGTCGCGGCAGGCGGAGCGCATGGAGCGCGACCAGAACATCGCCATCGAAACGCTGGCGCTGTTCATCCGCTACTACCTGACCGTGAGCACGCCCGTTCCCGAGGCGCACCAAGACGCGGCTCGCGCCCAGGGCAAAGCACGCTTCGAGCAGTTCGTGGAGCAGCTTGGGCGCCACCTGCTACGCGGACGCAGCCTGGTGCGCGACGTGGTGGAGGAACTGCACCCCGATCCGATGCGGATGGAGGACGCGGCGGCAGTCGCCCAAGCACAGGAGCGTGCGTCATGAGCGCCGTTCCGCAATCCATGACCGCCACGTCGCTCGACCGGCGCATCCAGATGTTGCGCACGGCGATGGGGCCGCTGATCGCCGCCGCGCTCGAAGACCCGGACGTGGTGGAAGTCATGCTGAATCCCGACCGCACCCTTTGGGTGGATCGGCTTTCATCGGGGCGTGCGCCGATGGGCGTGGAGCTGTCCGAAGCGGACGGCGAGCGAATCATCCGTCTTGTGGCGGCCCACGTCGGCGCGGAAGTGCATCGCGGCCAGCCGCTGCTGTCGGCCGAGCTGCCCGAGACCGGCGAACGCTTCGAGGGCATCTTGCCGCCCGCCGCGCCGGGGCCAGCCTTCGCGCTGCGTAAGCGCGCCATCGGCGTGATCCCGCTGGAGCGGTACGTCATCGACGGGATGATGACCAGCGCGCAGGCGGGCTTTCTGGTACGGGCCGTGCGCGAGCGGCAGAACGTGCTGATCGCCGGCGCCACCAGCAGCGGCAAGACCACGCTCGCCAATGCTTTGCTCGCCGAAATCGCCGCCACCGGCGACCGCGTGCTGGTGCTCGAAGACACGGTGGAACTGCAATGCGCGGCCCGCGACCACGTTCCCCTGCGCACCCGCGCAGGCGTGGTGTCGATGACCGAGCTGGTTCGCTCGTCCATGCGCCTGCGGCCTGATCGCGTCGTCGTCGGCGAGGTGCGCGGCGCCGAAGCACTGGATCTCATCAAGGTGTGGGGAACGGGCCACCCCGGCGGCATCGCCACGATCCACGCCGGTTCCGCGCTCGGCGCGCTGCTGCGCTTGGAGCAACTGATTCTCGAAGTGGCCGTGAACCCGCCGCGTGCGCTGATCGCTGAGGCGGTCAACGTGGTGATCTACATCGCCGGGCGTGGGCGCAAGCGCCGCATCGAGAGCATCGCCCGCGTCGTCGGCTTCGACGGCGTGGGCTACCAACTGGCGGACGCGATGGATGCGCCATTTCCCGAGCTGCCATCGCAGTCCGACCTTTCTTCCCCGTCCCTCAACCACCCTGGAGAACTGCCATGACGCAGATGCACGTTCCTGCTTTCCGTATTTTCGTAGATCCGCTTCCTCACCTGACCGGCTTGGCACGGCTGCGCAGCCTGGCACGCCCTGCGGGGCAAGGACTGCTGCTGGCCGCGCTGCTGCTGTTCATGGCCGGAACCGCGCAGGCCGCCGGTTCCTCGATGCCGTGGGAAGGCCCGCTGCAATCCATCCTCGAATCCATCCAGGGGCCAGTGGCGCGCATCGTCGCGGTCATCATCATCATCGCCACGGGCCTCGCACTCGCGTTCGGCGACACGTCCGGCGGATTCCGCAAGCTGATCCAGATCGTCTTCGGCCTGTCCATCGCCTTCGCGGCTTCGAGCTTCTTCCTGTCGTTCTTCAGCTTCTCCGGCGGGGCCGTCGTATGAGTGCCCCGGATGCCTTTGCGGCCGGGTTTGAAGTGCCGCTGCATCGCTCGCTGACCGAGCCGATCCTGCTGGGCGGTGCGCCACGCACCGTGGCGATCGCCAACGGCACGCTCGCTGCCGCAGTGGGGCTGGGCCTGCAACTGTGGATTCCCGGTGTCGTGCTCTGGATCGTCGGCCACTCGCTGGCGGTATGGGGCGCGCGCGTCGATCCGCAGTTCATGACCGTGTTCGCGCGGCACATCAAGCACCGCCCGCTGCTGGACGTGTGAGGGGACGCCGCCATGCTGAACCTTGCCGAATACCGCCAGCGGCCCGCACTGCTCGCCGACTGGCTACCGTGGGCCGGGTTGGTCGCGCCGGGCGTCATCTTGAACAAGGACGGTAGTTTCCAGCGCACGGCCCGGTTTCGCGGGCCTGACCTCGACAGTGCGACGCAAGGCGAGTTGATCGCCACGTCGGCGCGCTTGAACAACGCGCTGCGTCGCATGGGTTCGGGCTGGGCGCTGTTCATTGAGGCCGAGCGCCGACCCGCTGCCGACTATCCGCACTCGGAGTTTCCCGAGCCGCTGTCGTGGCTCGTGGAGGAGGAGCGCCGAGCCACCTTCGAGGAATCGGGCAACGACTTCGAGAGCGGCTATCACCTGACGCTGGTGTACCTGCCGCCCGAGGAATCGCGTGCCCGCGCGGCGGGGATGCTGTACGAGAACCGGCCCACCGAAGGCGTGGACTGGCGCGAGCGGCTGCAAGCCTTCGTCGCGGAGACGGATCGCGTCTTTGACCTGCTCGATGGCGTGATGCCGGAAATCGCTTGGCTCGATGACAGCCAGACGCTGACCTACCTGCACGCCACCATATCGACGCAGCGCTACCGCGTCGGCGTGCCCGAAGTGCCGTTCCATATCGACGCGCTGCTGACCGACTCTGCGCTGGTCGGTGGTCTGGCGCCCATGCTGGGCGACCAGCACCTGCGCGTGGTATCGGTGCGGGGCTTCCCGACCTCGACCTGGCCGGGGATTCTGGACGACCTCAACCGCCTCGGATTTGCCTATCGCTGGAGTACGCGCTTTCTCTGCCTGGACAAGGCCGAGGCGGAAAAAGAACTCGCCCGCCTGCGCCGCCAGTGGTTCGCCAAGCGCAAGAACGTCGTCGCGCTGCTGCGCGAAACGATCTTCCAGCAGGAAAGCCCGCTGGTCGATACCGACGCCAGCAACAAGGCGGCCGACGCCGATGCCGCCCTGCAGGAGTTGGGCAGCGATCAAGTCGCCTTCGGCTACCTCACTGCCACGGTGACGGTGCTCGATGCCGACCCGGCCGTGGCCGACGAAAAGCTGCGCATGGTGGAGCGTGTCATCCAGGGACGCGGCTTCGTCACCATCCCCGAAACGCTCAACGCCGTGGATGCGTGGCTGTCGTCCATTCCGGGCAACGCCTACGCCAACGTACGCCAGCCCATCGTCTCGACACTGAACCTGGCTCACATGATGCCGGTGTCGGCGGTATGGGCCGGGCCGGAGAAGAACGATCACCTCGACGGCCCGCCGCTGATCGTCACGCGCACCGATGGCGCCACGCCGTTCCGGCTGGTGACGCACATCGGCGACGTGGGCCACACGCTGGTCGCGGGGCCGACTGGCATGGGCAAGTCGGTCTTGCTCGCCACGCTGGCGATGCAATTCCGCCGCTATCGCGGCTCACGCATCTTCGCCTTCGACATGGGCCGCTCCATGCGAGCCACGATCCTTGGGCTGGGCGGCGAACACTACGACTTGGGCACGGACGGAGAAATCGCCTTCCAGCCCTTGGCACGCATCGACCGTGAGGGCTACCGCACCTGGGCCGCCGAGTGGATCGAAGGCCGCTTGCTGCACGAAGGCGTGGCGGTAGGCCCCGACGAGAAAGCGGCTATCTGGTCGGCGCTGGGAAGCCTCGCCGGTGCGCCGGTGGAGCAGCGCACGATGACGGGGCTTTCCGTGCTGCTGCAATCGAACACGCTGCGGCAGGCGCTGTCGCCTTATGTGCTCGGCGGTATCCACGGCAAGCTGCTGGACGCCGACCATGACCGGCTGGGCATGGCCGACGTGCAGTGCTTCGAGATGGAGGAACTGATGCACAGCAAGGCCGCCGTCATGGCCGTGCTGCATTACCTCTTTGCGCGTTTCGATGAACGCTTTGACGGTGCGCCCACGCTGCTGATCCTCGATGAAGCGTGGCTGTTCCTCGATGACCCGGTGTTTGCCGCGCGTATCCGCCAGTGGCTCAAGACGCTACGCAAGAAGAACGTCAGCGTCATCTTCGCCACGCAGTCGCTCGCCGACATCAAGGATTCGAGCATCGCCCCGGCGATCATCGAAAGCTGCGCTAGCCGCATCTTCCTGCCGAACCCGCAGGCCACCGAGCCGCAGATTCGCACGATCTACGAGGGCTTCGGCCTCAACAGCCGGCAGATCGAGATCGTCGCCACCGCGCAGCCCAAGCGCGACTACTACTACCAATCCCGTCTCGGCAACCGCCTGTTCGACCTCGACCTGGGGCCGGCGACGCTGGCCTTCGCGGGCGCTTCCACGCCGCAAGACCAGCGCGACATAGACCGCGTGCTGCTGGACGCCGGCGCACCCGGCTTCGCGGGCGCCTGGCTGCGCCATCGCGGCCTCGATTGGGCGGCCGACCTGCTGCCCTCGTTCCCCGGCCTGGCGCCGGGTTCCCTCCGTACCACCGACCACCCACAGGAGAGCCTGTCATGAAGAAGCGTCTTGTCGCCGCCGCCATCGCGGCCATGCTTTGCACCGCCACCGCCCATGCGCAATGGGTCGTGGTCGATCCCACGAACCTCGTGCAGAACACGCTGACCGCGATCCGCACGTTGCAGCAGATCAACAACCAGATTCAGCAGCTCCAGAACGAAGCGCAGATGCTGATGAACCAGGCACGCAACCTCGCCAGCCTGCCGTCCAGCGTGGTCGGCCAGTTGCGCGCCAATCTGGCAACCACGCAGCGGCTGATCGACCAGGCGCGCGGCTTGGCCTACGACGTGACGAATCTGGATCGGGAGTTCGCACGCCTGTATCCCGAGCAGTACGCCGCCACCGTCAGCGGCGACCAGATGTACCGCGACGCGCAGGAGCGTTGGCGGAACACGCTCAACGGCTTGCAGACCACCATGCAAATGCAGGCGCAGGTGTCGCAGAACCTGGGCGAAGACGAAAGTGTGCTGGCGGATCTTGTGGGCAAGAGCCAGTCGGCCGAAGGTGCGTTGCAGGCGATGCAGGCCATGAACCAGTTGCTGGCCTTGCAGGCCAAGCAGTCGATCCAGTCGCAGCGGCTCCAGATCACGCAAGACCGGGCGGCGTCGCTGGAGCTGGCGCGGCAGGCGGCAGCCACGGAGCGCGCCCGCGAGGTGCGGCGGCGCTTCCTGGGCGACGGCACGCCGTACACGCCGCAGTCCGTGAACTTCTACGGCAACTGACGGGAGGCCGCTATGCGATGCGTCCTCGTCCTGTGTGTCGCGCTGCTTGCCGCTTGCGGCGAGCAGCCGGCCGACCACCTTGCCGATGCCCTGGCCGCCGATCCCGCGCGGTTGAAGGCATTGCGCGCGCAATGCGCGGCCGACCGGCAGGCCACGGGCGAGGACGCTTGCCGTGCCGCCGCCGAAGCCTTCCGGCGGCGCTTCTTCTCCGGCCAGGCCGGGCCGGATGAATACCAGACGCTGGCCGACCTGCCGCCGATCCCGCCGAGCTTCGATGAACCGGCCGATGGCGAAGCGCCGCCCTTGACCGCCGTACCGGAGGACACGCCATGAATGACGTGACCATCATCGACCGCTTCCTCAACATCTTCTCCACCTACATCGACTCGGGTTTCGGGCTGTTGCAGGGCGAAGTGGCCTTCCTCACCGCCACGCTGATCGTCATCGACATGACGATCGCCGGACTGTATTGGGCGATGAGTCACGCCACCGGCCAGGGCGAGGACGTGATCGCCAAGCTGCTGCGCAAGGTGCTCTACGTCGGTGCCTTCGCTTACATCATCGGCAACTTCAACTGGCTGGCCGGCATCGTGTTCCGCTCCTTCGCCGGGCTGGGCCTGACGGCCACCGGCTCGACCATCACGATGGAGAACTTCTTGCAGCCGGGCCGACTGGCGAAAACCGGCATCGACGCAGGCGCTCCGATTCTGGAGCAAGTCGGCGAGATGGCCGGTTTCCCCGAGGTGTTTGTGAACCTCGATGCCATCACGGTGATGTTCCTCGCTTGGCTGGTCGTGGTCTTGTGCTTCTTCGTGCTGGCAATCCAGCTTTTCATCACGCTGATCGAGTTCAAGCTGACGACGCTCGCGGGCTTCGTGCTGGTGCCGTTTGCCTTGTGGAACAAGACGGCGTTCCTCGCCGAGAAGGTGCTGGGCAACGTGGTGTCGTCCGGCGTCAAGGTACTGGTGCTGGCCGTGATCGTCGGCATCGGCTCGGGCCTGTTCGCCGAGTTCCAGGTTCATCCCGATGACCCGTCCATCGACCACGCGCTGGTCATCATGCTTGCGTCGCTCACCTTGCTGGCGCTGGGCATCTTCGGCCCTGGCATCGCTACGGGCCTGGTGTCCGGTGCGCCGCAGCTCGGCGCCGGCGCTATGGCCGGCGCTGCTGTAGGCGCAGCCGGCACGGCCGTTGCCGTAGGCGCTGCCGCGACGGGCGTGGGCGGCGCGGTCATGGCCGGGGCGCGCATGGCGCCTGCCGCCGCCAAGCTCGCCGGCAGCGGCGCGCGTGCTGCCGCCTCGACGGCCAGCAGCGCACGCTCGGCGTTCCAGGCCGGTTCCGCCGCCGCAGGCGGTGGCGCGAAGGGCGCGATGGCCGGCTTGGGCAATGTCGCCAAGACCGGCGCGCAGTCCGCCGGGCGCGGCATCGCATCCCGTGCTTCCGCTGCTGGGCAACGCATGGCAGCTCCCTTCCGCTCCGGCTGGAGCGGCGCTGCTGCTGACGATGGCACGGCAGCCGGTGGAGCCGGGGCATCCGGCCGGGCCGCCGCAGGCGAGGCCACTTCCGGCGCAGCCAATGCGCAACCCGCTTGGGCCAAGCGGCTGCATCGCCGCCAGCAACTCACCCATGCCGCGACCACCACCGCGCACACGCTGCGCGGCGGCGATGGCGGCGGCTCGGGCCAAGGCCCAAGCCTGCGCGATTCCGATTCATAAGGAGAACTGACCATGCGATTCAAGCGACCGCAGGTGCGCTACGCCGACACGCCGCAGCCTGCCACTCCGTACCAAGCTGCCGGCCAGGTGTGGGACGAGCGCATCGGCTCGCCGCGCGTGCAGGCGAAGAACTGGCGCCTCATGGCCTTCGGCTGCCTGACGCTCGCGCTGCTGATGGCCGGCGGCCTAGTGTGGCGCTCGGCGCAATCCATCGTGACGCCCTACGTGGTGGAGGTGGACAACGCAGGCCAGGTGCGCGCCGTGGGCGAAGCGGCCACGCCGTACCGGCCCAACGATGCGCAGACGGCGCACCACATCGCGCGTTTCGTGACGCTGGTGCGCTCACTGTCCATCGACCCGATCGTCGTGCGGCAGAACTGGCTCGATGCCTACGACTACACGACCGACAAGGGCGCGGCCGTGCTCAACGACTACGCCCGCACCAGTGACCCGTTCGCTCGTATCGGTCGCGAGTCGGTGACGGTGCAGATCACCAGCGTCGTGCGCGCAAGCGACACGTCTTTCAACGTGCGCTGGACGGAGCGCCGCTACGTCAACGGCGCCGCGGCGGGCCTGGAGCGGTGGACGGCCGTGGTGTCCATCGTGCTCCAGCCGCCGCGCACCGAAGAACGCCTGCGCAAGAACCCCCTGGGCATCTACGTCAACGGCTTGTCGTGGAGCCGCGAGCTGGATTCTTCCGAAGGAGCCAAACCATGAATGCACTTTTCCGTAAATCCGCCTTGCCGGTGATCCTGCTGGCTTCGACTGTCTTGTTCACGGGCTGCGCCACGCAAGGCAAGCCGCCGCCGACCATCTCGCTCGATGAGCCGGTGCAGGCCCAGCCGCTGCCCGAACCGCCCGCGCCGGTGGAGGTGGTGGCCGTGCCCGAGGTGCTGCCGATGCCGGCGCAGTTGATGCCGGTGCCCGAGGCCGAAGACGCCAAACCTACGCCGGAACCGGCCGACGAGAAGGTGCGTGTCTCGCGCGCCAACGCCGAGGCCCGCGTCGCGCCCACGCGCGAGGGCTACGTCAACGCGATTCAGGTGTGGCCCTTCACCGATGGCGCGCTCTATCAGGTCTATGCGGCCGTGGGCCGCGTGACCGTGATTTCGCTCCAGCCGGGCGAGGAACTGGTGACGGTGGCCGCCGGCGATACCGTGCGCTGGATCGTGGGCGACACGTCCAGCGGCAGCGGCGCCGACCTGCGCGTGAACGTGCTGGTCAAGCCGATCCGCTCGGGACTCAAGACCAATCTCGTCATCACGACCAGCCGCCGCACCTATCTGCTGGAGCTGACCTCGACGGAAAAGACGTGGATGGCGTCGGCGTCCTGGGAGTACCCGCGCGACCGGATGCTGGCCTTGCAGCGCCAGGCGCAGGCGGCCAGCGCCGCAGCGCCGGTCGATACCGGGCTGGCGCTGGAGAACCTGCGCTTCCGCTACGCGATCAGCGGCAGCAATCCGCCGTGGAAGCCGCTGCGCGCTTTCGATGACGGCGAGAAGGTCTATATCCAGTTTCCGGCGGGCATCGCGCAAGGCGAGCTGCCGCCCCTGTTCGTCATCGGCGCGCAGGGCGATGGACAACTGGTGAACTACCGCTTCCGCTCGCCGTACTACATCGTGGATCGGCTGTTCGGCGCGGCCGAACTGCGCCTGGGCGGCGACAAGGGCGACGTGGTGCGAATCGAGCGCACGGACGGCGTTGCGCGGAGGAACTGACCATGAGCCAGGACGACACCCCCGACCTCGCCACGCCGCAGGCGGGCAAGGTCGCGCCCGAGGCGGTGGCGCTGCGCGCCCAGCCGCGCCCGGTCACGCGCCTGAACCGGCGCACGCTGGCCATCCTCGTCGGCAGCCTGTCGGTCGCCGTGCTCGGCGCCACGATCTGGTCATTGCAGCCACAGCGGCGCGGAGCCGGCGAGCAGACCGAGCTTTACAACGTCGATCGCGTGTCGAAGTCCGAAGGGCTGGACGCGCTGCCAACCGATTACTCGAAGCTGCCGGCCTTGCCGCCCGCCGCACCCGAGCTGGGGCCGCCACTACCGGGCGATCTTGGCCCGGCCATCGTGAAGTCGCAGCAGCCGGTGACGGCCGCCTACGCGGCCCCCGGCCACGACCCGAACGACGCGCTGCGCAAGGAAGCCGAAGCGGCTGCGGCATCGTCGGTGTTCTTCCGCTCGGGTTCGCAGAAGGCCGCGCCGGTAGCGCAGACGCAGGTGGCTGCCTCGCAGGGCTTCGCCGCCAATGCGGCGTTCGACCCACTGGCGGCTGGCCCGGCCTCGACGGCGGCCCAGCCTGCCGACCCGACCGCCGTACAGAACCGGCAAGACCAGAAAGAGGCGTTCCAGAAAGCCGGAACCACGGAAACCCGTAATTCCGGCAATCTGACCCTGCCGGCTTCGCCGTATCAGGTCATGGCCGGAACGGTGGTCGCCGGGGCGCTGGTGACGGGCATCAAGTCGGACTTGCCGGGCGACGTGATCGCCACGGTGACGGAGCCGGTCTATGACACGGCCACCGGCAAGTTCCTGCTGATCCCGCAGGGTTCGCGCATCCTGGGCAAATACAACAGCCAGGTCAGCTACGGGCAGAGCCGCGTGCAGGTGGTGTGGAACCGGATCATCCTGCCCGACACGTCTTCGCTCACGCTCGACAACCTGGCCGGCACCGACCCGGCCGGTTATGCCGGGCTGGAAGACGACGTGGATTGGCATTGGGGCCGCATCTTTGCCGGCGCGGCGCTGACCACGCTGCTGGGTGTCGGTGCCGAGCTGGCCGCGCCGGAGAACCGGCAGGACGGTGATCGCGTCATCATCGCCGGCCGCGACAGCGCCCAAGACAGCATCAATCAGGTCGGCCAAGAGATGACACGGCGCAACATGAACATCCAACCGACGCTGACCGAACGGCCGGGCCTGCCGGTTCGCATCATCGTCAACCGCGATCTGGTGCTGCGGCCGTACCAGCCGCTTTTCTTCAACAGGGGGACTTCACGATGACGACGCGCAAGCTGCGGCTGGGGCCGCTGCCGAAAACCGAATCCACGAAGCTGACCTTTGCTTGCCCGGCCAGCCTGAAAGCCGACCTCGACCGCTACGCCGCGCTGCACGCGCAGACCTACGGCGAAGCGGTCGATGCCACGGTGCTGATTCCGCACATGCTGGAAGCCTTCATGGCGGGGGATCGGGGATTCAGGAAGGGAGGCGCGGGCAAGGCCGCGCCGTCGAAGCCAAGCTGATGACGCCGGTTCCCGTGGTATCCATCCCTCGAACGCGCAGCCCAAGGCTGCGCGTTCTTCGTTCTGGAGGGCTGCGGCGTTGTGGGCTATGATGATGAGACGCGGCCGCCGTCTGCTGGCAATCGTCCCCGATGCAGCACGCTCCGGCTTTCTACCGCGACGCTCTTATGTGGCTCCTAGTCCACAACGCCGCAGCCCCGCAAAGCGGCCCGAAGTAGAGCTAAACCCGCGCCCCATATAGACTTCCGGCCATCAGGCTGTTTTCACAAAACACTTGACACCGGAACTTTTTTGTTGCCGCGCCACGCCGAACGCCCGCAAGGAAGCCGGCATCGAGCGTCCGGCGATGATGTTGTCCTCGCATCCCGGGCAGGAACGGCCGGGCGGCGTTGTATGCTGCAAGTGCGCGCCCGCGCTGCCGCATTTCTTCTTTCCTGGATGTCCAGCATGTCCTCATCTTCCCTGCCCACGCCGCTTCCGCAGCCCGCCGAGGTCGTCGCCTTCTGGCGCGACGCGGGCCCTCAGCAATGGTTCAGCAAGAACGCGGCCTTCGACGCCGAATTCCGGCGGCGATTCGAGAGCGCCCACATCGCCGCCGCGACCCGCGAGCTGGACGACTGGCTGGGAGATTCCACCGGGGCGCTGGCGCTGATGGTCCTGCTGGACCAGTTTCCGCGCAACGCCTATCGTGGCACGGCGCACATGTTCGCCACTGATCCGTTGGCGCGCTATTGCGCCGAGTACGCGATCGGCGTTGGCCATGACCTGGCGGTCGATGCGCAACTGCGCCAGTTCTTCTATCTGCCTTTCGAGCACGCCGAGGACCTGGAGGCGCAGGAACGCGGCGTGGCGCTGATGGAGGCGCTGGGCGGCGACACGCTGCGCTGGGCGGTCCTGCATCGCGACATCATCAAGCGTTTCGGTCGTTTCCCCCACCGCAACGCGGCGCTGGGCCGCCTGACCACGCCTGCCGAGCAGGCGTTCCTGGATGGGGGCGGTTTTTCGGGCTGACGAATCGCGTGTCGTTTATTCTGGTTTCTTTATGTGTCAACGAACGCCAATTTGAAAATATCCATACATTTCAACAAAATGCATGGTGACGCGGCTCGTTGATGACCAGGCCCGTTCTCCCGGCTCCAGGAGCGCGGCGGGCAGGGGCGGGAATTGCACAATTGACGTTTTTCGAAATTCGCCAATACACTGATTCCAGCGAGATTTTCAAGCGACGCGGTCTGCGTTTAACTTGTCGCCGTCATTGTTGTTGCGGTTGCTTCCTCTCCCATCCTTGACGATCTGGCGCCCCGCGAGCAATCGCTTCCCCTGGATTCAAGGACATCCGCATATGGCAACCGGCATCGTCAAGTGGTTCAACGCCGAAAAAGGGTATGGCTTCATCGTTCCCGACGACGGCAGCAAGGATCTTTTCGCTCACTACTCCGAAATCCGCAGCGAAGGCTACAAGACGCTGCAGGAGAACCAGCGCGTCAGCTTTGAGGTCGGCACCGGCCCCAAGGGTCCGAGCGCGAAGAACATCAAGGTTTCGGCCTGATCCGCCGCGCCTGGGGTTCGTGCGGCGGCATGCCTGCATGGCCCGGGCTTTCAAAGCCTTCCACATGAAAAATGCCAGTCAGTGATGCTGACTGGCATTTTTTTTGCCTGGGGTTCGCGGGCGCCGGCTTTCAGCCTTCGATCGGCCGGTTGGGGTACAGGTTCAACGACAGGACGGCATCGGAATAGGTGTCCAACAGCATGCCTGACAGATGGCCGTGCAAGGCGCCGAACAGCGGCCAGGTGAGCGTCTCGCTGCCCGGCAGCAGGTCCAGCAACAGCAACTGGCCGGTCCGCACCGTGCCGACGAAATAGGCGCGCTCATCGTGCTCACCGGTCGGCATGGCCCGATAGATCTTGGTGGCGCGGCCGCTGTCGTCCTTGCGCCAGGTATTGCTGCTGGAGGTGCCCTTGGCGCCGATGGCCGGGATGTCTGCCTGAATCGTGTCCCAAAGGGCGCGGGCGTTGGCGGCATAAACGAGGATGGTCATGGTGGACGCGCTCCTGTCGGGAATGGGGGGCGTGGCAAAAGTAGCAACATCGCCGCTTTCCGGCAAGCCCGGCCCGGCCGTGCTCCACGCCGCAATCATGCTTCGGCATGCGCGGCGTGTCGCCCGCCGTCGGCAACCCGGCGCCCGCCGCATTTGCATGCGGCAGGCCGAGGCGTTGTTCAGTGGTGCTTCGCGTGGGAAGGCGACGACAACCTGTCCACCAGGGCGATGCCCAGGGCCGAGGCGATGAAGAGTGCGTGAATGATGGTCTGCCACATCACGCCGGCCTCGGTGAAACGTGCATTGGGCGTGCCCAGCGTGCCGGCCTCGATGAAGGTGCGCAGCAGGTGGATCGAGGAAATGCCGATGATGGCCATGGCCAGCTTGACCTTCAGCACGCTGGCGTTCACGTGGCTGAGCCACTCCGGCTGGTCCGGGTGGTTTTGCAGGCGCAGGCGCGACACGAAGGTCTCGTAGCCGCCGACGATCACCATCACCAGCAGGTTGGAGATCATCACCACATCGATCAGGCCCAGCACCAGCAGCATGATCTCCATCTCGCCGAAGCTGGTGGCGTGCGTCAGCAGGTGCCAAAGTTCCTTCAGGAACAGCATGACATAGACGCCTTGCGCGACGATCAGCCCCAGATACAGCGGCAATTGCAGCCAGCGCGAGCTGAAGATCAGGCCGGGCAGCAGGCCGAGGCGGGGAGGGGTGTTGGTGGACATCATGGGTGGGTTGCGAGCCGTTTGTTGTTTGCGGGAAAAAGCGCGGCGGCAATTCTATCAATGCGAAGCAACAGCGGACACCTGTTTCCGTAACGATTTCCAGGCATCGCATTGCCGCGGATTCGGGGTGGCGTCATCCCGTGCCTAGCATGCCCCATGGGGGTTTGCATGGCTTTTATGTAAGGGAAATTCGCATTTGCGAAACTCTGTGGCGAAACGTCTGCGCCGGTTTTCCCATAGATAGAATTGCCGGCGAATTCGCATAGAGCTTGTCAAAAAGGAGTTTGTTCCCATGAAGATCCGGTACACCGCCGCAGCCCTGGCGCTCGCGCTCGCTCCGTACTCCGTTTCGCATGCCCTCGACATCGGCGGCCTGGTCGGCGCCGGCAGCAAGGTCGTGCAGGCCGCCACCCTGAGCGATGCGGACATCAAGACCCTGTCGGACAAGGCGTGCGCGCAAAGCGATTCGCAGGAAAAGATCGCCGCGCCCGGCAGCAAGTACGACGCCCGCCTGCAGAAGCTGGCCAAGTCGCTTGGCGCCAGCGTCAATGGCCAGCCCGCCAACTACAAGGTCTACATCACCAAGGACGTCAATGCCTGGGCCATGGCCAACGGCTGCATCCGCGTCTACAGCGGCCTGATGGACATGATGAATGACGACGAAGTGCTGGGCGTGGTGGGCCACGAAATCGGCCACGTCGCGCTGGGTCACAGCAAGAAGGCCATGCAGACCGCCTACACGGTCTCGGCCGCCCGCGATGCCGCCGACGCCGCCGGCGGCGCGACGGTCGCCGCGCTGAACAAGTCGCAGCTGGGCAACCTGACCGAGAAGTTCATCAACGCGCAGTTCTCGCAATCGCAGGAAAGCGCTGCCGACGACTACTCGTTCGACCTGATCCAGGCCAAGAAACTCAATGCCCGTGGCCTGGTCACGGCGTTCCAGAAGCTGGCCGAACTGGACGGCGGCAAGAGCGATATGATGAGTTCGCATCCGTCCTCGGCCAAGCGCGCGCAGCACATCGAAGAGCGCATCGCCAAGGCCAAGTAAGGCGTTCGATCCCGTTTCCACCGGGAGGAAAACGGGGCGCGGGCATCCGGATTTATCCGGGGCCCGCGCCCCGTCGCGTCAGGGATCCGGAAGTTTCCGGTAAAATGCCGCGTTTATCCGCCCGTCACCATTCATTTTTCGGAAAATAGGTCTTTTAATGCAGCCTGTGGTTGAAACCCTCTCCGGCCTGGAGCGCCGTGTTGATCTGGCCGTTTCGGTGGCCGACGTCGAAAAGGAAGTCCAGGCGCAGCTCAAGCGCGTGGCCCGCACCGCCAAGGTGCCCGGCTTCCGTCCCGGCAAAGCTCCGCTCGCCATGCTCGAACGCAGCCATGGCCCCGGCATCCGCTATGACGTGATCAACAGCCAGGTCGGCCGCGCTTTCGAACAAGCCGTGGACGGCGCGAAGCTGCGCGTCGCCGGCGCCCCGAACCTGGAACCCAAGACCGAAGGCGTCTCGGATGACACGCTGGCGTTCACCGCCACGTTCGAGGTCTATCCCGAAGTCGCCGTGCCTGACCTGTCGGGCCTGGCCGTCACGCGCTACGAAACCGCCGTGACCGACGCCGAAGTGCAGCAGACCCTGGACGTGCTGCGCAAGCAGCGCGCCACGTTCGAAGCCCGTGAAGGCCGCGCCTCGCAAGACGGCGACCGCGTCACGCTGGACTTCGCCGGCACCATCGACGGCGTGCCGTTCGAAGGCGGCAAGGCCGAAGGCTTCCCCTTCGTGCTGGGCCAGGGTCGCATGCTGCCCGAGTTCGAGGAAGCCGCCCGTGGCCTGAAGGCCGGCGAGACCAAGGTCTTCCCGCTCAAGTTCCCCGATGACTACCAGGGCAAGGAAGTCGCCGGCAAGACCGCCGAGTTCACCATCACCGTCAAGGAAGTGGCTGAAGGCGTGCTGCCCGAGCTGAACGGCGAATTCGCCAAGTCCCTCGGCCAGGCCGAAGGCGACGTGGAAAAGCTCAAAGCCGACATCCGCAGCAACATCGAACGCGAAGTCAAGACGCGCTCGCAAGGCCGCACCAAGGCCAGCGTGATGGACGCCCTGGTCGAAGCCGGCAAGTTCGACGTGCCGAAGGCCCTGGTCGACAACGACGTGCAAGGCCGCGTGGCCGCCGCCCGCGAAGAACTGAAGCAGCGCGGCATCCCCAACGCCGAGTCGGTGCCGATCCCCGCCGAATCCTTCGCCACCGAGTCCGAGCGCCGCGTGCGCCTGGGCCTGCTGGTGTCCGAGCTGGTCAAGCAAGCCCAGCTGCAAGCCAAGCCGGAACAGGTCCGCGCCCGCATCGAAGAGTTCGCCCAGAACTACGAACAACCCGCTCAGGTTGTCAGCTATTACCTGGCTGACCGCCAGCGTCGTGCTGAAATCGAGGCTATCGTGCTGGAAGACAATGTCGTCGCGCACGTTCTGGAAAAGGCCAAGGTCACCGACGAGAAGGTGCCTTTCGATCAGTTGATGGGGATGGCGTAATTACTATGCAGAGATTCACCGATTTCTATGCGGCAATGAATGGCGGGTCTTCGGTGACCCCCACCGGCCTGGGCTACATTCCCATGGTGATCGAGCAGTCGGGGCGCGGTGAACGCGCCTACGACATCTACTCGCGTCTGCTCCGCGAGCGGCTCATCTTCCTGGTGGGCCCGGTCAACGACGCGACCGCCAATCTGGTGGTCGCCCAGTTGCTGTTCCTGGAATCGGAGAATCCTGACAAGGACATTTCCCTGTACATCAACTCGCCCGGCGGGTCGGTGTACGCGGGAATGGCCATCTATGACACGATGCAGTTCGTCAAGCCGGACGTGTCCACCCTGTGCACCGGCCTGGCGGCCAGCATGGGCGCGTTCCTGCTGGCGGCGGGCAAGAAGGGCAAGCGTTTCACGCTTCCCAACTCCCGCATCATGATTCACCAGCCCTCGGGCGGCGCCCAGGGCCAGGCCTCCGACATCCAGATCCAGGCCCGCGAAATCCTGGATCTGCGCGAACGCCTGAACCGCATCCTGGCCGAAAACACCGGCCAGCCCGTCGAACGCATCGCCTTGGACACGGAACGTGACAACTTCATGTCCGCCGAAGATGCGGTATCGTATGGACTGGTCGACAAGGTGATGACCTCCCGTTCGGAAGGCTGACTTTCCGGCTTGTCCGAATCAGCTGCCATCACGTTCGAGTATGCGTAGGCTGCGCCGGGTCCTTAGGGCCTGGCGCGTCGTTACCTGAGATACGAAATACATATGCCTGAAAAAAAGGGATCGGCAGACGCAAAGGTGCTGCATTGCTCGTTTTGCAATAAAAGCCAGCACGAAGTCCGCAAGCTGATCGCAGGTCCGTCGGTATTCATCTGCGATGAGTGCATCGACCTGTGCAACGACATCATCCGCGAGGAAGCCCAGGCAACCGCGCGCGCGGCGATTCGTTCCGAACTGCCCACTCCGGCTGAAATCAAGACCTTCCTGGATCAGTACGTGATCGGGCAGTCGCTGCCCAAGCGCATGCTGGCGGTGGCGGTCTACAACCACTACAAGCGGATCCGCCACGGCGAGATCAAGGGCGACGAGGTCGAGCTCTCCAAGAGCAACATCATGCTGATCGGCCCGACCGGCTCGGGCAAGACCCTGCTGGCCCAGACGCTGGCGCGCATGCTGAACGTGCCCTTCGTCATGGCCGACGCCACCACGCTGACCGAAGCCGGCTACGTGGGCGAAGACGTCGAAAACATCATCCAGAAGCTGCTGCAGAACTGCAACTACGAGGTCGAGAAGGCGCAGCGCGCCATCATCTACATCGATGAAATCGACAAGATCTCGCGCAAGTCCGACAACCCGTCCATCACGCGTGACGTATCGGGCGAGGGCGTGCAGCAGGCCCTGCTGAAGCTGATCGAAGGCACGGTGGCCTCGGTGCCGCCGCAAGGCGGGCGCAAGCACCCGAACCAGGACTTCGTCCAGGTCGACACGACCAACATCCTGTTCATCGTCGGCGGCGCCTTCGACGGCCTGGAAAAGGTCATCCGCGACCGCACCGAAAAATCCGGCATCGGCTTCTCGGCCTCGGTCCGGGCCAAGTCCGAGCGCGGCGTGGGCGAACTCTTCTCCGAAGTCGAGCCCGAAGACCTGATCAAGTTCGGCCTGATCCCCGAGCTGGTCGGCCGCCTGCCAGTGGTCGCCACGCTCGATGAGCTGGACGAGGCTGCTCTCATCCAGATCCTGACCGAACCGAAGAACGCGCTGCTCAAGCAGTTCCAGAAGCTGTTCGCGATGGAAGGCGCCGAGCTGGATGTGCGTCCCACCGCCCTGACGGCCATCGCCCGCAAGGCGCTCAAGCGCAAGACCGGCGCGCGCGGCCTGCGCTCCATCATCGAGCAGGCGTTGCTCGACACCATGTATGACCTGCCTTCCCAAGGCAACGTCAAGCGCGTGGTGCTGGACGAGAATGTCATCGAAGGCGACGGCAAGCCCTTGCTGATCTACGCTGACGAGGCCGGCGCTTCGGAAAAGCCGGAGCGCGGGGAAGTCCGCGACGCCGCAGCCTGACATTTCAAGAAAACCCGTTCATGTAACGGGTTTTTTTGGCCTTGTTGGCCACCAGGACGCCGGGACCTTGAATTTTCGGCTATTGTTCCCATAACAGACGTAACTGACGAGGGCGCCCGTGTTTTCGGGCCTTCTCTGTCCCCGATACGCCGAGTCATACCGAGGAACCATCTATGTCTGCCAGCCAGACCCTGCCTTCCGACCCGATCGACCTGCCGCTGTTGCCGCTGCGCGACGTGGTGGTGTTCCCGCACATGGTCATCCCGCTGTTCGTCGGCCGTCCGCGCTCGATCCGCGCGCTGGAAGTCGCGATGGAAGCGGGCAAGAGCATCATGCTGGTGGCGCAAAAGTCCGCCGGCAAGGATGATCCCACTCCCGAAGACGTCTACGAAATCGGCTGCGTCGCCGGCATCCTGCAGATGCTGAAGCTGCCCGACGGCACCGTGAAGGTGCTGGTCGAGGGCACGCAGCGCGCCCGCATCAACACCATCGAAGACGCGGATTCGCACTTCACCTGCCAGGTCACCCCGATCGAGCCGGATGCCATCCAGGGTTCCGAGACCGAGGCGCTGCGCCGCGCGATCGTTGCGCAGTTCGAGCAGTACGTCAAACTCAACAAGAAGATTCCGCCCGAGATCCTGACCTCGCTCGCCGGCATCGACGACGCCGGCCGCCTGGCCGACACGATCGCCGCGCACCTGCCGCTCAAGCTCGAGCAGAAGCAGAAGATGCTCGAGATCGTCGGCACCTCCGAGCGCCTCGAAGGCCTGCTGACGCAGCTGGAAACCGAAATCGACATTCTCCAGGTCGAGAAGCGTATCCGCGGCCGCGTCAAGAAGCAGATGGAGAAGAGCCAGCGCGACTACTACCTGAACGAACAGGTCAAGGCCATCCAGAAGGAACTGGGCGAAGGCGAGGAAGGCGCTGACATCGAGGAACTCGAAAAGAAGATCATCGCCGCGCACATGCCCAAGGAGGCCCGTAAGAAGGCCGACGCCGAGCTCAAGAAGCTCAAGCTCATGTCGCCCATGTCCGCCGAAGCCACGGTGGTGCGCAACTACATCGATACGCTCATCAATCTTCCCTGGAAGAAGAAGAGCAAGATCAACAACTCGATCAGCAACGCCGAGACGGTGCTGGACAACGACCACTACGGCCTCGAGAAGGTCAAGGAACGCATCCTTGAATACCTCGCGGTGCAACAGCGCGTGGACAAGGTCAAGGCGCCGATCCTGTGCCTGGTCGGGCCTCCGGGCGTGGGCAAGACCTCGCTCGGCCAGTCCATCGCCAAGGCCACGAACCGCAAGTTCGTGCGCATGGCCCTGGGCGGCGTGCGCGACGAAGCCGAGATCCGCGGCCATCGCCGCACGTATATCGGCTCGATGCCCGGCAAGATCGTCCAGAACATGACCAAGGTCGGCGTGCGCAACCCGCTGTTCCTGCTGGACGAGATCGACAAGCTGGGTATGGATTTCCGTGGCGATCCTTCGTCGGCGCTGCTGGAAGTGCTGGATCCCGAACAGAACCACACGTTCCAGGACCACTATATCGAGGTCGATTTCGACCTGTCCGATGTGATGTTCGTCGCGACCAGCAACACGCTGAATATTCCGCCGGCGCTGCTGGACCGCATGGAAGTGATCCGCCTGTCGGGTTACACGGAAGAGGAAAAGATCCACATCGCCCGCGACCATCTGCTGCCCAAGCTGATGAAGAACAACGGCGTCAAGGACAACGAGCTGACGGTCGATGAGTCCGCGCTGCGCGACATCGTGCGCTACTACACCCGGGAAGCCGGCGTGCGCGCGCTCGAGCGTGAAGTGGGCAAGATCTGCCGCAAGGTCATCAAGCAGCTGCTCACACAGAGCGACAAGGCCAAGGCTGAGGGCAAGACCGCGGAAGCCAAGGTCGTCAACGTCACCGGTGAAAATCTGTCCGACTACCTGGGCGTGCGTCGCTACACGTTTGGCATGGCCGAGAAGGAAAACCAGATCGGCCAGGTCACCGGCCTGGCCTGGACGGAAGTCGGTGGCGACCTGCTGACGATCGAAGTGGCGGACATGCCCGGCAAGGGCGTGATCCAGCGCACGGGCTCGCTCGGCGACGTCATGAAGGAATCGGTCGAGGCCGCCCGCACCGTGGTGCGCTCGCGCGCCCGGCGCCTGGGCTTCGCGGACAGCGTGTTCGAGAAGCACGACATGCACGTGCACGTGCCGGAAGGCGCGACGCCCAAGGACGGTCCGTCCGCGGGTATCGCGATCACCACGGCCATGGTGTCGGCCCTGTCGCGCATCCCGGTGCGCGCCGACGTCGCCATGACCGGCGAGATCACGCTGCGCGGCGAAGTCCTGCCCATCGGCGGCCTGAAGGAAAAGCTGCTGGCCGCGCATCGCGGCGGCATCAAGACGGTCTTGATTCCGGAAGAAAACGTCAAGGACTTGGCGGAGATTCCGGACAACGTCAAGAATCATCTGGAAATCGTGCCGGTGCGCTGGATCGACAAGGTTCTGGAGCTGGCTCTGGAGCGCCTGCCGGAGCCGCTGGCCGAGGAAGAAGCCGTCAAGGAACCGCTGGTGGCCAAGCCGGCGGAACCGGGCAGCACGGATCCGGTGCTCAAGCACTGATATCCTGAGCAGAAAAGAAACGCGCCGCTTACGCGGCGCTTTTCTTTTAGGGGCAACGACGGCTCCGATGGATATGCCATGGCGTCGGCATGGAGCGTTTGGTCGAGCTGGCGCCGATAAGAGGGACATGTTGGTGCCGGGCCAACCTGGTGTCGTGCCCTGACGCATCGCCAAACAAAAACCCCGCCATGGCGGGGCTTCCTGTCGCGGTGTAGCGATCGATGCTGCGGGAGCCGGGCGTGGTCAAGCCCAGGTCGACCGCAATGGCGCGTGCTCAGTGCAGGGCCTGAGTGCGGATCAGCCCGACAGCGATGCCCTCCAGCGCGAACTCCTGTTCGGCGTCCACGACGATGGGGGCGAAATCCGGGTTCTCGGGCAGCAGTTCCAGGCGGCCATTCTGGCGCTGCAAGCGCTTGACCGTCACGTCGTCGCCCAGGCGGGCGACCACGATCTGGCCGTTGCGCGCTTCGGTGGCGCGTTTGACCGCCAGCAGGTCGCCTTCAAGAATGCCGGCGTCGCGCATGCTCATGCCGCGCACTTTCAGCAGGTAATCGGGTGTCTGGGCGAACAGGCCGGGGTCGACGCCGACCTCGCGCTCTACATGCTCGGCCGCCAGGATCGGGCTGCCAGCGGCAACGCGGCCAACCAGCGGCAGCAGCAGCTGGGCCAGGGCGGGATGGGGCAGCATGGCCTGCGCTGGCGCCGTGGCGGCGTCCTTCAGGCGAATGCCGCGCGAGGCGCCGGCGGTGAGCTCAATGGCGCCCTTGCGGGCCAATGCCTTGAGGTGATCCTCTGCCGCGTTGGGGGAGCGGAAACCCAGCGCCTGGGCAATTTCGGCGCGGGTGGGCGGAAAGCCCGTGCGCGCGACGGTTTGCCTGATGAGGTCGAGGATTTGCTGCTGGCGTTCCGTGAGTTTGCTGGCCATGGCGATGATCCGTTGCTTGCGGACTGTACATATATACAGCGCCATTCTGGGGGACATAACGGAAAAATGCAAGCGCAAGGCGCCAAAACAAAACGGGACCCGCATGGGTCCCGTCTTGCATCGCCGGTTGTCCGTGGCGGCATGGCGCCGCGCCGGGCGTCAGGCTCAGAGCACCGCGGCGATGGCCTTGGCCACCTTGTCGATGTTGCCGCTGTTCAGCGCGGCGACGCAGATGCGGCCGCTGGAGACGGCGTAAACGCCGTGCTCTTCGCGCAGGCGGTCAACCTGGGCAGCGCTCAGGCCCGAGTACGAGAACATGCCGCGCTGGGCCAGCACGAAGCTGAAGTCCTGCTTGCCGCCGTGTTCCTGGATCTTCTCGACCAGCTGCTTGCGCATCAGTCGGATGCGGTCGCGCATGCCGGCGAGCTCTTCTTCCCACAGGGAGAACAGTTCGGGCGAGTTCAGCACCGTCGACACCACCGTGCCGCCATGGGTGGGCGGGTTGGAGTAGTTGGTGCGGATGACGCGCTTGAGCTGGCTCAGCACGCGCACGGCCTCGTCCTTGCTGCCGGCCACCACGGTCAGGGCGCCGACGCGTTCGCCATACAGCGAGAAGGACTTGGAGAACGAGGAGCTGATGAACATCGTCAGGTCCTGCTCGGCGAACATGCGCACGACCGCGGCGTCTTCCTGCAGGCCGTCGCCGAAGCCCTGGTAGGCGATGTCCAGGAACGGGACCAGCTGGTTCTGCTTGACGACGTCGGCGATCTGCTTCCACTGCTCGAACGTGGGATCCACGCCGGTCGGGTTGTGGCAGCAGGCGTGCAGCACGACGACGGTCTTGGCCGGCGCGGCCTTCAGGTCGGCCAGCATGCCTTCGAAGTTCAGGCCGCGGGTGGCGGCGTCATAGTACGTGTAGGTGCCGACTTCGAAGCCGGCGCGCTCGAACAGGGCACGGTGGTTTTCCCAGCTGGGGTTGCTGATCAGGACCTTGGAGCCCGGCAGCAGCTGGTGCAGGAAGTCGGCGCCGATCTTGAGCGCGCCGGTGCCGCCCAGGGCCTGCGTGGTCAGCACGCGGCCGGCGGCGGCCAGCGGGGAGTCGTTGCCCAGCAGCAGCGCCTGCGCGCCCTTGTTGTAGCCGGCGATGCCTTCGATCGGCAGGTAGCCGCGGGCCGCGGCGGCCTCGATGCGGGCAGCTTCGGCCTTGCGCACCGCGCCCAGCAGAGGGATGCGACCCTGGTCGTCGTAGTACACGCCCACGCCCAGATTGACTTTACCGGGACGAGTGTCCGCGTTGAATTGTTCGTTCAGGCCAAGGATGGGGTCGCGCGGCGCGAGTTCGACGGAATCGAAAAGGGTGCTCATGGGAGTCTATTGGGCTGGGTGGACGCAGGAATTGGTGCTGTGGATAATGAGGGGTTTACCTCGGGAACAGTCTAGCATGTCCAAGAGCGAGCGACGGGGCCGGAAAACGGTCGAAAAGCAGGCTGAAAGTCTGGACGAAAGCCTGGGCGCGGGCCTGGGAGACGGCCTGGGAGACGGCCTGGATGTGGGCCTGAATGCGACTGGCCTGGCGGACGAGTCCGCCGGGCAGGCCGGCACGCGCGCCGGCGAGGGAAGCGGCGGGGGTGGGGACGCCACCGTTCCAGGCGCTGCCCCGGGCTTTGTCGAGTATCCGGGCAGTCCATTCCAGCTGTACCAGCCGTATCCGCCGGCGGGCGACCAGCCGACGGCCATCGACAGCCTGGTCCAGGGCATGGAAGACGGCCTGATGTACCAGACGCTGCTGGGTGTCACCGGGTCGGGCAAGACCTACACCATGGCCAACGTGATCGCCCGTCTCGGCCGTCCGGCCCTGGTGTTGGCGCCCAACAAGACGCTGGCTGCGCAGTTGTACGCCGAAATGCGCGAATTCTTCCCGAAGAACGCGGTCGAGTACTTCGTCTCGTACTATGACTATTACCAGCCCGAGGCCTACGTGCCGACGCGCGATCTGTTCATCGAGAAGGACTCGTCCATCAACGAGCACATCGAGCAGATGCGGCTGTCGGCCACCAAGAGCCTGCTGGAGCGCCGCGACACTGTGATCGTGGGCACGGTGTCCTGCATCTACGGTATCGGCAATCCCGGCGACTACCACGCCATGGTGCTGATCCTGCGCTCGGGCGACCGGATTTCCAGGCGCGAGATCCTGGCGCGGCTGGTCGCCATGCAGTACACCCGCAATGACGCCGAGTTCACGCGCGGCGTGTTCCGCGTGCGTGGCGAGACGATCGACATCTTTCCGGCCGAAAGCGCGGAGCTGGCGCTGCGGTTGACACTGTTCGACGACGAGATCGAGAGCCTGGAGCTGTTCGACCCGCTGACCGGCCGCATCCGCCAGAAGCTGCCCCGCTTCACGGTGTACCCGGGTTCGCACTACGTAACGCCGCGCGATACCGTCCTGCGCGCCATCGAGACGATCAAGGAAGAGCTGCGTGAGCGCGTCAAGCGCTATGTCGACGACGGCCATCTGGTCGAGGCGCAGCGGCTGGAGCAGCGCACCCGCTTCGATCTGGAAATGCTGCAGGAGCTGGGCTTCTGCAAGGGCATCGAAAACTATTCGCGGCATCTATCGGGCGCCGCGCCAGGCGAGCCGCCGCCCACATTGATCGACTATCTGCCCAGCGATGCGCTGATGTTCATCGATGAAAGCCACGTCACCATCGGGCAGTTGAGCGCCATGTATCGCGGCGACCGGTCGCGCAAGGAAACGCTGGTCCAATATGGATTCCGCCTGCCTTCGGCGCTGGATAACAGGCCGCTGAAGCTGGAGGAATTTGAAGCGCGCATGCGCCAGTGCGTGTTCGTGTCCGCCACGCCGGCCGCCTATGAGCGCGAGCATACGGACAACGTGGTGGAGCAGGTGGTGCGTCCCACGGGTCTGGTGGATCCGGAGGTGCAGGTGCTGCCGGCGCGCACCCAGGTCGACGACCTGCTGGGCCAGATCAAGGCCAGGGTGGCGGTGTCGGAGCGCGTGCTTGTGACCACGCTCACCAAGCGCATGGCCGAGGATCTGACCGACTTCCTGAGCGAGCACGGCATCCGCGTGCGTTATCTGCATTCCGATATCGATACCGTCGAACGCGTGGAAATCATCCGTGACCTGCGGTTGGGCACGTTCGACGTGCTGGTCGGGATCAACCTGCTGCGCGAGGGCCTGGACATTCCCGAGGTTTCGCTCGTGGCGATCCTGGATGCCGACAAGGAAGGCTTCCTGCGCTCGGAGCGCAGCCTGATCCAGACCATCGGGCGCGCCGCGCGCAACCTCAACGGGCACGCGATCCTTTATGCCGACCGCATCACGGATTCGATGCAGCGGGCCATGCAGGAAACGGAGCGGCGGCGTGTCAAGCAGCTGCAGTTCAACGCGGACCACGGCATCACGGCGCGTGGCGTCAGCAAGGCGGTGCGCGAGCTGATCGACGGCATCGTGGCGCCGGTCCAGCACGATGCGCTGGAAGCGGCGGTTCCCGCGGAATTCCTGAACGACGAAAAGGCGCTGGCGCGCGAGATCAAGCGCCTGGAAAAGCTGATGATGGACCACGCCCGGAATCTGGAGTTCGAACAGGCTGCCGCTGCCCGCGATGCCCTGACGGCATTGAAGCAGCGCGTCCTGCTGGACGGCGCGGTGTGAGGCGAGGGCGGCTTGGCGGGCCGCCCATCTGCCTCTCGGGTCGCTGACGAAAAGCTGAAAAATGTTGTTCTGGCGCAGCGCAATCGGGCGTTCAAATTTTGCGCAGATTTTTCCCGGACAAGCTTGGGGAAGGTCTGGATTTTTCATTCCAATTCATTGATTTAAAAGTAAATTTTTGATACGGCATTTTGTCCTGCTCCCCCCTTTTGGATGCAAAAAAAGCTTGCCTTATCGCGGGTTTTCCCGCACACTTGCCAGCATGATGACCAAGGTACTTTTCGTTTGCATGGGCAATATCTGTCGCTCGCCGAGCGCAGAGGGCGTGTTTCGCCATTTGGTGAACGACGCGGGTTTGGGCGACGTGGTTCGCATCGATTCCGCCGGCACGCACGCGTTTCACATCGGCGAGGCGCCTGACGCCCGGGCGCAGGCCGCGGCGCGCAAGCGCGGCTACGAGATCACGCACTGCGAGGCGCGTCAGGTCACCGCGGAAGATTTCCGTGAATTCGATCTCATCCTCGCCATGGACTGGGACAATCTGTCCGCCATGCAGCAGCAGTGCCCGAAGGCCTATCAGCACAAGCTGATGCTGCTGATGCGCTTCGCCAATGAGTTCGAAGAAGCCACCGTGCCTGATCCTTACTACGGCGGCGCCGACGGTTTCGGCAAGGTGCTGGACTACCTGGAAGACGCCTGTCAGGGCGTGCTCGAACTGGTCCGCAAGCGCGCCACTCAATACCAGGCGGCCTGAGCCCCTGGTTCGGGTCGGCGATAGCCGGCCTGGGCTGAATTGGCAGTGAATCAACCGCGCGTCAGCGCGGTTTTTTCTGGTTACGAGCCATACCAATTTAGTCGGGAATTTGTTATACTTGAGCCAATTACTCGGGTATTGGCCGTTGGATTCTCTGGCGGCCATGGCCGATTCACAGGGAACCCACCATGCGGTTAACTACCAAAGGGCGTTTCGCCGTGACTGCCATGATCGATCTGGCTATGCGGCAGCATAGCGGTCCGGTCACTCTCGCGGCCATCAGCCAGCGCCAGAATATTTCGCTTTCCTACCTGGAACAGCTGTTCGGAAAGCTGCGCCGCCACGAACTCGTGGATAGCGTGCGCGGCCCCGGCGGCGGTTATTCGCTCGCCCGCCTGGCGCGCAACGTGACCGTTGCCGACATCATCTTCGCCGTGGACGAGCCGCTGGATGCCACCAGCTGTGGTGGCAAGCGCGACTGTACCAGCGGCAACGACGGCAAGCCGGGCAAGTGCATGACGCACGAACTCTGGGCCACGTTGAACCGCAAGATGGTCGATTACCTGGATTCGGTGTCCCTGCAGGATCTCGTGGATCAGCAGCGTGTGCGCCAATTGCAGGAAGCCAATAATCAGGCACAGGCCTGCGCCGTGCGTGTGAACCGGGTGGGTGGCGCGAACGCCGCCAACGCCCCGACCACGACCGTCGCCGCCAACGCCACCGCATAAGCAGCATCAGGAGTTTGTAGAAATGACCACCCGCCCGATCTATCTGGACTACTCGGCCACCACGCCGGTCGATCCCCGCGTCGTCGACAAGATGGTTCCCTGGCTGTACGAGAACTTCGGCAACCCGGCCTCGCGCAGCCATGCCTTCGGCTGGGAGTCCGAGGACGCCGTCGAGCGCGCCCGCGAGGAAGTCGCCAAGCTGGTGAACGCCGATCCGCGCGAAATCGTCTGGACCTCCGGCGCGACCGAGTCCGACAACCTTGCCATCAAGGGCGCCGCCAACTTCTACGCCGAACGCGGCAAGCACATCATCACCGTCAAGACCGAGCACAAGGCCGTGCTGGACACCTGTCGCGAGCTGGAACGCCAGGGCTTCGAGGTGACCTACCTGGACGTCAAGGAAAACGGCCTGATCGACCTGGACGTGTTCAAGGCCGCGCTGCGCCCTGACACCGTGCTGGTCTCGATCATGATGGTGAACAACGAAATCGGCGTGATCCAGGACGTGGAAACGCTGGGCGAAATCTGCCGCGAAAAGGGCATCATCTTCCATGTGGACGCCGCGCAGGCGACCGGCAAGGTCGAAATCGACCTGCAGAAGCTCAAGGTCGACCTGATGTCGTTCTCGGCTCACAAGACCTACGGCCCCAAGGGCATCGGCGCGCTGTACGTGCGTCGCAAGCCGCGCGTGCGCATCGAGGCGCAGATGCACGGCGGCGGTCACGAGCGTGGTTTCCGCTCGGGCACGCTGGCCACGCACCAGATCGTCGGCATGGGCGAAGCCTTCCGCCTGGCGCGCGAGGAAATGGGCACCGAAAACGAGCGCATTCGCATGTTGCGCGATCGTCTGTGGGCCGGCCTGTCGCAGATCGAAGAGGTCTACCTGAATGGCGACATGGACCAGCGCGTGCCGCACAACCTGAATGTCAGCTTCAACTATGTCGAAGGCGAGTCCCTGATCATGGCGATCAAGGAACTGGCCGTCTCCAGCGGCTCGGCCTGCACCTCGGCCAGCCTGGAACCTTCCTACGTGCTGCGCGCCCTGGGCCGCAACGACGAGCTGGCGCACAGCTCGATCCGTTTCACGCTGGGCCGCTTCACCACCGAGCAGGAAATCGACTACGCGGTCGAACTGCTCAAGAGCCGCGTGGGCAAGCTGCGCGACATGTCGCCGCTTTGGGAAATGGCCAAGGAAGGCATCGACCTGAATACCGTGCAGTGGGCTGCGCACTAAGCGCCCGCGCCTTGAAATACGTGGAGAATCAATATGTCTTACAGCACTAAAGTCCTGGACCACTACGAAAACCCGCGCAACGTCGGTTCGTTCGACAAGTCGGACGACTCCGTCGGCACCGGCATGGTCGGCGCTCCCGCCTGTGGTGACGTCATGAAGCTGCAGATCAAGGTCAACGAATCGGGCGTGATCGAAGATGCGCGCTTCAAGACCTACGGCTGCGGCTCGGCCATCGCCTCCAGCTCGCTCGTGACCGAATGGGTCAAGGGCAAGACGCTGGACGAAGCGCTGACGATCCGCAACACGCAGATCGCCGAGGAGCTGGCGCTGCCGCCCGTGAAGGTCCACTGTTCCATCCTGGCCGAAGACGCGATCAAGGCCGCGGTGCAGAACTACAAGGAAAAGCACTCGGTTCCGGCCGAGGCGGCGACGAACTGAAAATGAATATGGCCCACCCCCGAAGCGCTGCGCGCTTCCCCCTCAAGGGGGCATGCCGGCGGACCGGCGGAGCCGGATCCGTGGCATCGCGATGGAGCGATATCGGTTTCATGCGTGGCGGGTGGTGCGTCGGCACCCTGGAAGAATAATATGTCCGTTACCTTGACCCAGAAGGCAGCCAACCACATCGGCCGCTACTTGCAAAAGCGCGGCAAGGGCATCGGCTTGCGGCTCGGCGTTAGGACCACGGGCTGCTCCGGCATGGCGTACAAGCTGGAATACGTGGACGAGGCAGCGCCCGAGGACATGGTCTTCGAGAGCTTCGGCGTGAATGTCTACGTCGATCCCAAGAGCCTTGCCTATCTGGACGGCACTGAGCTTGACTACGCACGCGAAGGCCTGAACGAAGGCTTCAAGTTCCGCAACCCCAACGAGAAGGCGACCTGCGGCTGCGGCGAGTCGTTCACGGTGTAAGTCTTGGCTGGAGACGATCACTTCAGCCTGTTCGGCTTGCCGGCGCGCTTCGACCTCGATACGCAAATGCTGGAATCGGCGTGGCGCACCGTGGCCGCGCAGGTGCACCCAGACCGCTATGCCACCGCCAGTCCGGCCGAGCGCCGGGTGGCGATGCAGTGGGCGGCGCGGGCCAACGAGGCCTATCGCCAACTGCGGGATCCGATGCTGCGGGCGCGCTATCTGTGCGAACAGGCAGGCGTGGACCTGCAGACCGAGAGCAACACGTCCATGGATCCGGCGTTCCTGATGCAGCAGATGAGCTGGCGCGAAGCGCTGGACGATGCGCGCGGCGATGCCGCTGCGCTGGCATTGCTGCAAGCGGAGCTGCAGGAGGCGCGCGGACAGATGCGCGCGCGCCTGGCGCAACTGCTGGACGTGGACAAGGACTACGCGGCAGCGGGGCAGAAAGTGCGGGAATGGATGTTCGTGGAGAAGCTGGCGCAGGAGCTGGCCCACGCGCAACCGGCGGAATAGTCCAGGGCGCCGGACGGCCGCCACCGAACTTGCGGCCGGGCTGCGCCCACTGAGCAGAAAAACACAATCATGGCTTTATTGCAGATTTCCGAGCCTGGCGAATCGCCCGCGCCGCACCAGCGCAAGCTGGCGGTGGGCATCGACCTTGGCACCACCAATTCGCTGGTCGCCGCCGTGCGCAGCAGCGTGGCCGAAGTCCTGCGCGACGAGCAAGGCCATGCGCTGCTGCCTTCGGCGGTGCGCTATTTCCCCGGCGGTCGGGTCACGACCGGTCGCGAGCCGCTGGCCGAGCAGGCGCTGGACCCGTTGAACACCGTGGTGTCGGTCAAGCGCTACATGGGCCGTACGCTGGAAGAGGCGCGGGCCTCGCGCGCGCCGTATGAATTCGTGGATGCGCCCGGCATGGTGCGCATCCGCACGGTGCAGGGCGACCTGAGTCCGGTGGAAGTGTCCGCCCAGATCCTGGCCGTGCTGCGCCAGCGCGCCGAGGATGTCCTTGGCGACGACCTGGTCGGCGCCGTGATCACGGTGCCCGCCTATTTCGACGACGCGCAGCGCCAAGCGACGCGTGACGCCGCCAAACTGGCCGGCCTGAACGTGCTGCGCCTGCTGAACGAACCCACTGCCGCGGCCATCGCCTATGGCCTGGATAACGCCGCCGAAGGCGTGTATGCGGTCTACGACCTGGGGGGCGGCACGTTCGACGTGTCCATCCTGCGCCTGACGCAAGGCGTGTTCGAAGTGATCTCCACCGGCGGCGACACGGCCCTGGGCGGCGATGACTTCGATGCGCTGATCGCCGACCACGCCGCGAGCGGCCTGGGTTCCGCCGAACTGCCGCCGGCCGACCGCCGCGCGCTGCTGGTGGCGGCGCGTGCGGCGCGTGAAGCGCTGTCCGACGCCGACGATGCGCGTCTGCGCCTGACCTTGTCGGATGGCCGCGAGCTGGACCTCGCGCTCAGCCGGCAGCAATTCGAAACGCTGGCCCAGCCCTTGGTGCTGCGCACGCTGGATTGCGCGCGCCGCGCCTTGCGCGACGCCGAGTTGCGCCCCGCCGACGTGCGTGGCGTGGTGATGGTGGGCGGCGCCACGCGCATGCCCGTGATCCGCGCGGCCGTGGGCGAGATGTTCGGCACGACGCCACTGACCGACCTGGACCCCGATCAGGTGGTCGCGCTGGGCGCCGCGCTGCAGGCGAACCTGCTGGCCGGCAACCGGGCGCCGGGCGAAGACTGGCTGCTGCTGGATGTGATCCCGCTGTCGCTGGGCCTCGAAACCATGGGCGGCCTGGTGGAGCGCGTGATTCCGCGCAACAGCACGATACCCGTGGCGCGCGCCCAGGAATTCACCACGTTCAAGGACGGCCAGACCGCCATGAGCATTCACGTGGTGCAGGGCGAGCGCGACCTGGTGAGCGATTCCCGCTCGCTGGCCCGCTTCGAGCTGCGCGGCATTCCGTCCATGGTGGCGGGCGCGGCGCGCATCCGCGTGACTTTCCAGGTGGATGCCGATGGCCTGTTGAGCGTGACCGCGCGCGAGCAGAGCAGCGGGGTCGAGGCGGCTGTCTCGGTCAAGCCTTCGTATGGCCTGAGCGACGACGAGATCGCCCGGATGCTGGCCGACAGCGTGGCGCAGGCCGATTCCGACGCGCGCGCGCGCATGCTGCGCGAGCAGCAGGTCGAGGCGCGCCAACTGGTGGAGTCGGTGCAGGCCGCGCTGGCCGCCGATGGCGATCTGCTGGACGCCGACGAGCGCAAGCGTGTGGACGATTGCCTGAGCGCCGCCGCCGGCGCGCAGGAACTGTTGGACGTGGACGCGGTCAAGGCCGCCGTCGAGGCGTTGTCGGCCGCGACCGACGAATTCGCCGCGCGGCGCATGGACCGCAGCATCCGTGCGGCGCTGGCCGGCCGCAAACTTGACGAGATCGCCTGATAACAAGCTATGCCGAAACTGACTGTACTGCCTCACCCCGAATACTGCCCCGAAGGCGCGGTGATCGAAGACGCGCCCAAGGGCGTGTCGATCTGCCGCATCCTGTTGGACAATCACATCGACATCGAGCACGCCTGCGAACTGTCCTGCGCCTGCACGACCTGTCATGTGGTGGTCAAGGAGGGCTATTCCTCGCTGGAAGACGCGACGGATGACGAGGAAGACCTGCTGGACAAGGCCTGGGGCCTGACGCCGACCTCTCGCCTGTCGTGCCAGGCCTGCGTCGCCGACGCCGACCTGACGGTCGAGATCCCCAAGTACACGATCAACCACGCCAAAGAGGGCCATTGATGAAGTGGACCGACACCTACGAGATCGCCGCCGCGCTCTACGACGCGCATCCCGACGTGGACCCCAAGACGCTGCGTTTCACCCAGCTGCGCGAGTGGGTGCTGGCCTTGCCGGGGTTCAATGACGATCCCGCCCATAGCGGCGAGAAGATCCTTGAAGCCATCCAGATGGCCTGGATCGACGAAGCGGACTGAACCGCTGGCTGAAGACGCTCCCTGACGGGAGCGTTTTGCATTGCGGCGGACATTCCGGATCCCGCAATCAGGGACCGGACGCGCTTCGGGCCGTCGATGATGCCGGGTTCGGGCTGCCGCGCGGGGTTATTTCCCCGCGGCCCGTCAACTTGGCCGGGCCACACCGTATAA
>NZ_JBICCO010000040.1:0-52406 GCF_043119405.1 Achromobacter sp. 413638 | reverse complement strand
CCCCCCCCCCCCCCCCGCCCCACCCCCCCCCCCCCCCCCCCCCCCCGCGCCGGCCGGCCAGGCGCGCTGCCATCACCCGCCTGGGCACGGCAGGCGCTCCGGCCGGACATGACGTCCGACCGGCGCAGCCGTCGCTCAGGCGATGGGCGCGGGCGGATCGCCGCCGTCCTGCGCCGCCTTCATCTCCATCAGCAGGCTGTGCAGCATCTCGGTGGACAGGCCGTGCAGCACCAGCCGGTAGCCGGCCCGCAGCGTCGACATCGGCACCAGCGGATGGCTGTTGTTGACCAGGATCAGGTGCTGCGGCGCGCCCAGCAGCTTGGCCGCGTAGATGCCGATGGTCTCGTCCAGCTGCAGCGAATTGGCCGCGCGCCAGAAGTCGTTGTCGGTGAGCATGAGCTGGTACAGCGGCGTGAACAGCTCGATGGCGCTTTGCAGGTCCAGGAAGTTCAGCCGCGCCTGCGGCATGTCGTCCAGCAACAGCCCGGGATCGCGGATCATGGAGAAGTCGACCCGCTCGGGCGCGTGCATCTCCACGCCCGCCTCGCGCAGCGCGGTGTTGAGCCGGATGACGAAGTTGAACAGATTCAGGTCGTGCTTGACGAACAGTTCGTCCTTCAGGTCGTCGATATCGCGCGGCTCCAGCGGCGTGGTGCTGACCGGCACCGGCGAATTGGCGGCGATGAAGGCCAGGATCTGCGCGCCCAGGTGGAAGTGCCGCAGGATCAGCCAGTTGGCCTCGGGCGAGACGAAGCGTTTCAGGCCCCAGGCCAGGATGCGATGCAGCAGCTTCGAGTGCGACCAGCGCCGCGGCACGAAGGTCTTGACCACCTGTATCAGCACGATGAAGGCCCGCGCCAGCGGCCGCAGGAAGGGCAGCAGGTATTGGCGCGAGCTGCTGCTCGAATCCGTCAGCCAGGCTTTCTTGACCTTGTCCGGCAGCGGCGTGCTGCGGTCCAGGTACAGGGCCAGCCAGGGGCTGGGATCCAGCGGATCGTGCGCCTTGGCCAGGAACTCGGGTTCTTGCTTCATTGCGCCTCGTCCTCCATCACGTGATGGAATTGCATCAGGTAGAGCGCGGCGGTGCGGCGCGCGGTGTCCACGATGCGCCGCTCGGCGCGGCCGTCCTCGTCGCAGTCCAGCGCCAGCTCCACCGCCGCCAGCCAGCGCGCCAGATGGTGCTCGTCGTTCTGGCCATGGTATTCCAGGAAACGGAAGGCGTCCGGCGGCAGCGGCAGGCTGGCCTTGAGCAGCGGCAGCAGGGCCGGCACGATGCGCTGGCCGGTGCCCTCGATGATGTAGATCGCGCCGAGCAGGCCGATGGGATCGCGCGTGGCGGCCAGGCTGTGCAGGTAGGCGTTGAGCGCCTCGCCGCCGGGATTGCGGCGCAGCGCGTCGATGTCGTCCACCGGGCCGCCGGCGTTGCGGTAGTCCTGGAACAGGATCTTGAAGTCGTTCTGTTCCTCGCCCGCGTGCACGTCGATCAGCGCCGCCAGCGGCTGGTAGGCCTCGCTCAGCGAGGCCGCGCCCTCGCGCATCCACTTGCTGCCCTCGCGCACCTGCGGGATCCAGCTTTCCATCCAGGTCAGGTAGTCGGCGGTCTGGAAACGGCGCTCGCGCAAGCGCCGCACCACCGGCGTGCGCCAGACGCGCGAACGGTAGTCATGCCAGATCGAGGCCAGCTCGGTCAGCAGCTGGCCCAGGCCCTGCGGCGCGCTGTCCGGATCGTGCGGCGGGGCGATGGCGTCGGCATCGGCGCTGTGCGCGTCGTGCGGCTGCGCGGCCGCCGGGCTCGCGGACGCGACGGCCCGCGCGGGCTGTTCATGCACGGCCTCGGCCTCGAACAGCATGTACGCGGTCATGAAGCGACCCGACTCGGGGATGTAGCACAGCAGCTGCTCGCCCGGCTTGATCTCGCGCGTTTCCAGGAACTCGGCCAGCATGATGAGAATGGACGCCGCGCCGGTGTTGCCGCGCCACGCCAGATTGCTGAACCAGCGCTCGCGCGGAATGGCCAGACCGGCCTTGTCCAGCAGGTCGGCCACCACCGGAATGAATTTCTCGGACGAGTAATGGCACAGGAAATGGTCAATCTGGTCCGGATCTACCCAGCCATCGCGCACCAGCTTGGCGTATTCGTGGATGCCGATGTCGAACAGGTGCGGCAGCAGCCGGATGTCCTGGCGCAGCGACAGCGCGCCGTCGGCCTCGGCGTCGGTCCAGGATGGGTAGTCCAGGTGCCCGCGCTGGCGGTCGGCCGACAGGCCCAGCTGCATGCAGACCGGATAGTCGCCCGAGAACGAGCGCTGGTGCACCCACTTGAGCCGCAGGCGCACGCCGCGCGAGATGCCCGGCAGCGCGCGGCCGGAGTTGCCCAGCAGCAGCGCGCCGGCGCCGTCGGACAGCATCCAGCGCAGGAAGTGCGCATCGAAATCGGCGTCATAGTCGCGCGCGGCGAAGCGCGAACGCTTGAACAGGCGCGAGGGCAGCTCGCTGGCCACGGCCAGGGCGCTGGCGTGCCCACCCAGTTCCACGCCCTGCGCGGCCGCCTGGATGGCCGACACGCCGGCGGCGCAGATGCCATGCACAGACAGGGTTTCCATCGGATGCGCGGCCATCTCGCCCTGGATCATGTTGGCGAAGCCCGGCATCAGCGCATCGCCGCCCGACGAGCCACTGGCCAGCATCGACACATCGGCCAGCTCGGATTCGTTGCGCCGAAGGCAGTCGCGGATGGCGTTGGCGGCGAGCTGCGCGTTGCTGAACACGGTTTCGCCTTCCGGGCCGATCGCGTAATGGCGCTGCTTGATGCCGTTCTCGGCCAGGATGCGCTGCTTGATGCGCCCCGAGATGCGGTTCAGCGGCGCGATGTAGCGGTCCATATCGTCATTGGACACGGGCTCGCCCGGCATGAAATAGCCGGCGCTTTCCAGGTAGACACGATGAAACGCGATGGGCATGACGACCTCTGGTGATGTGCGTGGCGGCCTAGCGGATGTGCTTGGCCGCCATGCGGGAACGGGTACGGAAGCGCGGGCTGAACGCGCCCAGCACGAAAACGCGGAACATGTAGGGGACCAGGCCGCCTTCATTCAGCGCGGCGGGAACTTGATCGCGGTAACGGCCGTAGTGCAGCTCGGTCAGCTCGGCCCAGTGCGCGCGCGAATGCTCGTGATGCGCGGTGTGCAGGCCGATGTTGAACAGCAGCGGATTGAGCAGGCCCTCGAAATTGCGCGCATAGCTCAGCGCCGCGCCGCGTCCGGGACCGCCATCGGCGTGCGCGTGCTGCAGGTAATTGGTGGCCAGCAGCCAGTGCAGGCCGTGCAGCTGCGGCACGATCACGAACACCAGCGCCTTGGCCGGATTCAGCGCCAGCAGACCCGCCCACAGGCCCAGCCAGGCGCCGTACTGCGCCATGCAGTAGCGCCAGGCGCCGGGCCAGTGCCGGCGCAGCCGGCCCAGCCAGGTGAAGAACAGCGGATACAGCACCCAGACCGCCTGCGCCGGATGGATCAGGTAGCCCCACAGATGATTGGTGTCGCCGCCGAAGCGATAGGTGCGCGCCTGGTCGTCCGGACCGTGCTTGTAGCGATGGTGGTTGGCCACGTGCGCCGGATAGAACACGAAGGTGGGGTGTCCCTGCAGCAACGTGATCCAGAAATCCGTGGCCCGGTTGGCCCAGCGCCCGCGCCACATGCGCAGGTGCGTGTGGTTGTGGTGGATCACGCCGATGCCCAGCGTGAGAAACAGCATCAGCGCATACAGCGGCCACCAGAAGCCGTGGACCCATTGCCAGGCCGCCAGCGCAGGCAGCGCCGCCAGATAGGCCAGGCTCTGCCAGTCGCGCCGGTTGCGCAGCGTGGGCAGCGAGAAACGCCGGCTACGCGCGTCCGCCAAGCGACTCTCGCTTCTGGTGAGCCTGCAGCTGCGCCTCGGCCGCGTCGGCCTTCAGCCGGGTGCGGAACAGCCGGTCCATGAAGGTGAACTGGAAACCATAGTTGCCGTTGTAGCAGGCATGATGCAGATGGTGCCGGCGGCTGGCTGCGAACCAGTGCGCATAGGACACCTTGGGGAAGAAATCGTAGTTGGCGTGGCCGATACAGTTGAAGAACAGGCTGAACAGCGGCACCGAGGCCAGCGACCAGAAGCTGAAGTCGTGCAGCATCATGGGCAGCATGATCACGTTGCCCAGCATCAGCGCCTCGATCGGATGGAAGCTGTAGGTCGAGAACGGCGTGGTCACCACCGAGCGGTGATGCGGCAGGTGAAAGCGCCGCAGCGGCCGGGTGTGCAACAGGCGGTGGTTGACCCAGAAGTGCACGTCGTTCCAGGCCAGCAGGAACAGGATCTCCAGCGTGATCTTCTGCCAGCTGGCGTCCGGATCCAGATGCGCGCAGCCCAGTTGCAGCAGTCCCCAGGGAAAGACCATGCCGGTGCCGAACAACAGCACCGACACGCCGGACTGCGCCAGCTCGCGGCGCAGCTGCCCCGGCGCCAGCGGACGCGGATCCAGCGGGCGCCCGATGCCGAGCGCGGGCAGGATGTGATGCGTCAGCAGCCAGGTGGCAGCGCCGAACAGCAGGTAGATACCGCCGAAAAACAGCAGCCCCGCCAGCATGACCTGCCAGACGGACAAGGCTTGAAAAGCTTGGGCCATGGAGTTTTTATTTCACCCGGAGAATGGCCGCATCATAAGCAATCCGTCAGCATCCGGGGGAGGCATGTATTACCAAATGAATCCGAAGCGGACAAAGCCTGCCGGACGCCCCATCCGCGCGGCCGGCAGACGCCCGCGCCGCGCTCAACGCGGCGGAAACGCGCGGTCCAGCTCGGCCACCGCCGCCTGCAGGCGGTCCGCCAGCGCGGCGCTGGCCGCCGGCATGGGCGCGCGCAGCTCATCGGTGAGCAGGCCCTGCCGCGCCAGCTGCGCCTTGACGGGTCCGGGATTGGGTTCGGCGAAGGCCAGCTGGATCATCGGCGCCAGCGCCAGGAACAGCGCGCGGGCCTGGTCCAGCCGCTGCTCGCGCACGGCGCGGTACAGCGCCACGAACAGGTCGGGCCGGATGTGCGCGGCGGCCGCGATGATGCCGGAACCGCCCAGGCACAAGGTCGACAGCGTCTGCAAATCCTCGCCCGCCATCACTTGCAGCCGGCCATCGGCGATCAACGCCACGGTCTTTTCCAGCGAGCCGCCGCAGTCCTTGATGGCGGCGATGTTCGGGTGCGCCGCCAGCTCCAGCAGCGTGGCCGTGTCCAGCGCCGCGCCGGTGCGGTAGGGAATGTCGTACAGCGCCAGCGGGAAGCGCGAGGCGTCGGCCAGGCAACGGAAATAGGCGGACGCGCCGGCCTGTCCGGGCCGCACGTAATACGGCGCGGGCGCCAGGATGCCCGCCAGCGGCCGCGTGCCGAAGGCCGACAGGCGGCGCAGCACATGGCCCTGGTGGTTGCCGGCCAGGCCCATCATCACGGGCAGGCCGTCGGCGACGTTCAGCACCGCGTCCAGCACGGCCAGCTGCTCGGCGTCGTCCAGCGCCGCGGCCTCGCCGGTGCTGCCGCACACGACCAGGCCGTCAACGCCGGCCGCGGCGTAGTGGCGCACCAGCCGGCGCAGCGCGCCGCCATCGACGGCGCCGCCCGAGAACGGCGTGACCAGGGGAATCCAGATGCCCTGGAACGGGGATGTTTGAGTCGGCATGAGAGAACACTCCTTCGGTATGGACCGTGGTTGGACCGTACAGAAGTGCTCGGGAATGCGCTGGGAGGTCGCGGGCGGCGCCATGCGCCGCCGGGAAGGCCGCTGTTCCGTCGCCCATCTGACGGAACAGCATGCTCCGGTCAGATGAGCGGCTGTTTTTTGGATTTCAGGCCGGCAGCAGCCAGCGCCACGCACAGGGCGCGGAACGGGGCAGCGGATTGAATGGCCTGGATCATCATGAATCGGAAAGCGCCGCGCGGCATGCGCGGATGCGGAAATCTACCGGGCGGCAGGCAGGCTGTCAACGGCGTCGGCCGCCCCCTGCGCAACGGACGCTCAGCGCAGGCTGGCCAGGAAGATCGCGCACAACGCTTCCATGCCGGCCTGGTCGTCGGCGTCGAAACGGTCGGGCACCGGGCTGTCCACGTCCCATACGCCGATCAGCTCGCCGTCGCGCACCAGCGGCACCACGATCTCGGAACGCGAAGCCGCGTCGCAGGCGATGTGGCCGGGAAACGCATGCACGTCCGCCACGCGCTGCGTGCGCCGCTGGCTGGCGGCCGCGCCGCACACGCCGCGATTCAGCGGGATACGCACGCAGGCCGGCTTGCCCTGGAACGGGCCCAGCACCAGCTCGGTGCCGTCGTAGAGATAGAAGCCCGCCCAGTTCAGCTGCGGCAAGGCCTGGTAGACCAGCGCGCTCAGGTTAGCGGCGTTGGCGATGCGGTCGTGTTCGCCTTCCAGCAGCGCGCGGGCCTGCGCGGCCAGCTCGGCGTACAGGGCGGGCTTGGAATCGGCGGAAATCGGGGCGGCTTCAAACATAGGCAAATGTAACTGTACAGGCGCTTATCGGTGCAAGTGATTGTAGGGCCCGCCGGCATAAACGGGGCTGGCCCGCGCGCCTGTGTGACAATAGATTTTCGCCGGCGCCCGTGCCGGCGTCCCTTTCTCAACCCTTCTTGGTCAAGAAGCCCATCCATGGACAAGCCTTTCGAACCTGCGTTTTCCTTTTCGGAACGCGCTCAGCAGCTCACCAGTTCCGCCATCCGCGAGATCCTCAAGGTCACCGAGCGGCCCGAAGTCATTTCGTTCGCCGGCGGCCTGCCTGCGCCCGGCGGCTTCCCGGTAGAAGTGGTACGCGCTGCGTTCGACAAGGTCCTGTCCACCAACGGGCGCGCCGCGCTGCAGTACGGCCCGACCGAAGGCTACGCGCCGCTGCGCAAGTGGGTCGCCGAAGACCTGACCCGCGCCGGCGCCGACGTGTCGCCCGACCAGGTCCTGATCGTGTCCGGCTCGCAGCAGGCGCTGGACCTGCTGGGCAAGGTGCTGATCGACAAGGACAGCAAGATCCTGGTCGAAGACCCCAGCTACCTGGGCGCGCTGCAATCGTTCAGCCTGTACCAGCCCAAGTACGTGCCGGTGCCCACCGATGACGGCGGTCTGATCCCCGAGGCCATCACGCCCGAGCTGGCCAGCGGCGCGCGCTTCCTCTACGCGCTGCCCAACTTCCAGAACCCCACCGGCCGCACGCTCAACCTGGAACGCCGCATCGCGCTGGTCAAGCGCGCCGCCGAGCTGAACCTGACCATCATCGAAGACGATCCCTACGGCGAGCTGCGCTACGCGGGCGAACCGCAGCCGGGCCTCTTGACGCTGGCCGCCGAATACGGCGCCAACGTCATCCGGCTGGGCACGTTCTCGAAGGTGCTGGCCCCCGGCCTGCGCCTGGGCTTCATCGCCGCCGCGCGCCCCATCATCAACAAGCTGGTGCAAGCCAAGCAGGCGACCGACCTGCACACGCCCACGCTGACGCAGATGGCCGTGTACGAGATCGTCAAGGACGGCTTCCTGGAAGAGCACCTGCCCAACGTGCGCGAGATCTACCGCGCGCAGGGCAGCTGCATGCTGGACGCCATCCAGAAGGAATTCCCGGCCAGCGTCAGCTGGACCAAGCCGGAAGGCGGCATGTTCATCTGGGTCACGCTGCCCGAGCACATGGACAGCGCCAAGCTGCTGGAAAAGGCCATCGCCCAGAACGTGGCCTTCGTGCCGGGCGCGCCGTTCTACAGCGGCGGCGGCCGTGCCAACACCCTGCGCCTGAGCTTCGCCACGGTGCCGGAAGACAAGATCCGCACGGGCATCGCCATCCTCGGCAAGCTTCTGAAAGAGGCTGTGTAAGGTAAGCCCACCTGCGGTATCGAAGTCACGGCCGGGCAGATGCCCGGCCGTTGTTGTTTTATGCTGTCGGTTTTCCCCCTTCCTCAAGCCCGTGACAGTGAGCGCCTCGCCCCAATCCCCCGTCGACCTCAGCGACATCGTCTTCACCGACTGGGTCGAACGCTGGCTGCCCAAGTCCTGGCGTCCCTATGCGCGCCTGTGCCGGCTGGACCGGCCCATCGGCACCTGGCTGACGCTGCTGCCCTGTATCGCCGCGCTGGTCCAGGCTGCGGGCGGGCTGCCTGACCTGCAACGGCTGATCGTGTTCTCGCTGGGCGCGCTGCTGATGCGCGGCATCGGCTGCACGGTCAACGACATGTGCGACCGCAACTTCGATAAGCACGTCGAGCGCACGCGCTTTCGCCCCCTGACCAGCGGGCAGCTGAGCATGCGCCAGGCGGTGGCGTTCCTGATCGGCCAGCTGCTGGTCTGCGGCTCGCTGCTGTTCTTCCTGAACGACATGAGCCGCTGGCTGGCGGTGGCGGTGCTGCCCTTCGTCTTTGTCTATCCGTTGTGCAAGCGCGTGACCTACTGGCCGCAGGTAGTGCTGGGCATATGCTTCAACTGGGGCATGCTGATGGCCTGGTCCGACACGCAGAACCACCTGCCGCTGGCCGCCGTGGCCATGTGGCTGGGCGCGGTGCTGTGGCAGGTCGGCTACGACAGCATCTACGCCTACGTGGACGTGCGCGACGACCGCAGCCTGGGCCTGCATTCCACCGCCATGCGTTTCGGCGACCAGGGCAAGCTGTGGATTGGCGGCTTCTACCTGGCCACCGTGGCGCTGTGGGCCTGGGGCGGCTACGCCATCGGTATGTCCTGGGCCTATTACGTCGGCATCGCCGCCGTGGCCCTGCACCTGGCCTGGCAGCTCAAGGTCTTCGACATCCAGCACCCCGCCCGCAACTTCCGCCTGTTCCGCGCCAACCTGTGGCTGGGCGCGCTGTTGATCGCGGCCGCGCTGGCGGGCACCTTGATCCGCTGAGCAATCAGCATCGTCTGAAATCGCGGCCGGCTTTGCGCCGGGCACATTGCCCGGCGCCTCGCGCCGCGCGATGATGAAAGCTCCTTCGATCATCCAGGAGTTTTCCGCATGCGTGCCCTGTTCCCTACGCTCATGACGGCCGCCGCCCTTGCCCTGCTGGCCACGGGCCCCGCCCAGGCGGCCGACTGCTCGGCCGCGCGTGGCTGCGCCGCCAAGTTCTGCCAGATCGAAAACGACATCGCGCAGGCCCAGGCGCACGGCAACAGCCGCCAGGAAGCCGGCCTGCGCCGCGCGCTGGCCGAAGCCAAGGCGCACTGCACCGATAGCCGCCTGCAGAACCAGCGCGAAGCCGACGTGCGCGAGAAACAGAACAAGGTCGCCGAACGCGAAGGCGAACTCAAGCAGGCTCGCGCCAAGGGCAAGCCGGAAAGGATCGACAAGGCCCAGCGCAAGCTGGACGAAGCGCGCGCCGAATACGACGCCGCACTGGCCGACCTGAACCGCTGAACCCGACTGCGCGCAGCGCTCGGCGCCGGCCGGTATTGCCGGTCGGCGCCGCATGGCTGCCGCAGCGCCCGCGCCAGCATTGGCGGCAAGAGGCAAGGCGGCGCTGAACGCGCCGACCGTCGCGCCAGCTTGAAGCCTGCCGGCGGTCATCCAGCCGCCCGCCCCCCATCCCTGCGTTCCAACACGACAGAGGCCCGCCCGGCATCGCGGATCCCTTACGTGTCATTCATTGGAAATATCACCACCTATGGATCCATTTGGTGAAATCTATCTTCATTAGTACAGATTTTGGAAAGATGTTTTCAGGGAATCAGGGTTTATCCGGGGAGACATTGAGCACAGAATGCATCTCATCGGGACACAGCAAGCGAACCCCCCGCAATCAGGCCCGAGGTTCGGATCCCAAGCTCAAGACAAATGGAGGTCTGCTATGAAAACCCTTGCTACCGCTTTGATGCTGTCCATGTCCGTCATCGCCGCCGGCGCCCAAGCCGCTGAAACGGGCCCGTCGCGCGCCCAGGTCCAGGCCGAGCTGCAACAAGCCAAGGTCTCGGGTCAATACACCTTCGGCGAAGAAGGCTACCCCGCCCCCATCGCCCAGGCATCGAGCCTGAGCTCGCAGCAAGTGCAAGCCCAGCTGGCTGAAGCCAAGACCGCCGGCGTCGTCACCTTCGGCAACCTGGACTACCCGCCCGTCGCCCAGTCGCACGCCAGCACGCTGAGCCGCGCCGAAGTCCAGAACGAACTGGCCCAAGCCAAGACGGCCGGCCTGGTGACCTACGGCAACCTGGACTACCCGCCCCTGGGCAGCTGATCCAACCGCCGCGCGCCGGACCTTCCCTCACGGGTCCGGCCCAGGCGCAGCAAAGCCCTTCCGCCGCAAGGCGGAAGGGCTTTGTTTTTGTCGATTTGATGTCTGATTTCGTCGAAACAACGTTACATATAGCCGTTACGGCGTTTTGTGCTCTACAAATCGACAGCACCCAGGCATAGCATGAGGCCATCCCAACCCGCTCCCTATCCGCAGGAGACGCCTCATGTCCACCGCCACCAAACCCGTCCTGTTGCTGGGCGCCGGAAAAATCGGTTTCGCCATCGCCCTGATGCTGGAACGCAGCGGCGACTATTCGGTCCTGGTGGCCGACCAGGATCCGGCCCGGCTCGCCGCCGTGGCCGAACTGGGCTGTGAAACCCGGTTGATCCCGGATGACGACGCGCTGGCGCGCGCCATTGAAGGCCGCCATGCGGTGCTCAACGCCTTGCCTTTCCACCGCGCGATCGCGGTCGCGGGCCTGTGCGCCAAGGCCGGCGTGCACTATTTCGACCTGACCGAGGACGTAGCCAGCACCCACGCCATCCAGGCGCTGGCGGCCGACGCGCGCAGCGTGCTCATGCCGCAATGCGGCCTGGCGCCCGGCTTCATCGGCATCGTCGGCAACGCGCTGGCGCGCCGCTTCGACACGCTGCTGGACCTGCGCATGCGCGTGGGCGCGCTGCCGCGCTATCCGTCCAACAGCCTGCGCTACAACCTGACGTGGAGCACGGAAGGGCTGATCAACGAATACTGCAATCCCTGCGAGGCCATCGTCGACGGCCAGCTCAGCAGCGTGCCCGCGCTGGAAGGCTATGAGACCTTCGCGCTGGACGGCGTCGAGTACGAAGCCTTCAACACCTCCGGCGGACTGGGCACCCTGCCCGCCACCCTGCTGGGCAGCGCGCGCAACGTGGACTACAAGTCGGTGCGCTACCCGGGCCACTGCAATCTGATGAAGCTGCTGCTCAACGACCTGCGGCTGCGCGACCGGCGCGACCTGCTCAAGGACATCTTCGAGACCGCCATCCCCACCACCGAGCAGGACGTGATCGTGATCCTGGCCTCGGCCAGCGGCCACCGCCACGGCCGGCTTGAAGAAGAGTCGTATCCGATCCGCGTGTTCGGCGCCGACGTGGACGGCCACCGGCTCAGCGCCATCCAGCTGTCGACCGCCGCCGGCATCTGCGCGGCGCTGGACCTGGTGACGCAGGGCGCGCTGCCGCAACGCGGTTTTGTCGGGCAGGAGATGATCGCGCTGGAGAACCTGCTGCAGAACCGCTTTGGCCGCGTCTATGCCGGCAAGCCCCTGGCACTGGACAGCACGGTATTGAACGACCGCTGACATCCAGCGTCGCGGCATTCGCCAGGCGGCTGCGATCCGGCGCCTGGCGCATGCCGCAAGCCGGAGCGCAACCTTGCACGCGCCGGCCTAGGCCCAGCCCTCCAGCCGCCGCGTCGCGCGCACCAGGCGCTGCTCTTCCTGCTCGATGTCCGCCAGGCTCTGGCGCACGCTATCCACATGCTCGGCGGCAGCGCGTCGGGCCTGCTCGGGCTGGCGCGCGATCACGGCGTTGTACAGGCGCGCGTGCTGACGGTCGATGAGTTTTTTTTCCGGCTCGCGGTGATAGAGATTGTTCACGCAGGCGAAGACCGAGCCCAGCAGCAGATCGGTCAGCGATTGCAGCGTATGCACCAGCACCGGATTGTGCGAGGCCTCGCAGATCGCGCGGTGGAAGGCATGATCCAGATGCGCGTGGGTGGCGGCGTCGGTCTCGATGCCCTGGGCGGCCATCATCTCGTCATAGCGACGGCGGATCATGATGAAGTCCGCCTCGGTGCCGCGCAGCGCGGCCAGCCGGGCGGACTCGGCCTCCAGCAGCGAACGCACCTCGAGCAGGTCATACAGCGTGCGCGGCTGCGAGTTGAACAGGTGCATCAGCGGCCCGGCGTCCACCTTGGAGATCTGGGCCACGAACGAGCCCTTGCCCTGCGAGGTATGGATGATCTCGCGCGCGCGCAGCAGCTTCAGGCCTTCGCGCAGCGCCGTGCGCGACACGCCCAGCTTTTCGGTCAGACGCCGTTCCGACGGCAGGGCCTGGCCGGCCTTGAGCACGCCGTCCAGGATCAGGCGCTCGATGCGCTCGGCCACTTCGTCCGCCACCTGGCGGGGTTTTTCTTCGGTTTCCGCGTACATGCCTACTCCGGACCAGTGGTATGACCAAGCGATCGTCGGGCACGATCGCCTTGCATCAGCCCTCTGTAAGTTGCTGATATGAAACCATAAAAAATCGATTTTTGCCCAAGCAGGCGTAAACAAACTGGTATGACCAGCGGGTTTTCGTATGGACATCGGCACGCGCGCGGACGATCATGTGCGATGACCGATCCGTCCGGCGCCTCTCGCGGCGCCGTCCAGCCATACCCCTCAGTCAGAGATCAGCATGACGCAACGCATCGAGCATCACGGCCTGCAAGTGGCGGCCAATCTCAACCAGTTCATCGAACAGGAAGCCCTGCCCGGCACCGGCCTGGACGCCGCCAGCTTCTGGCAAGGCTTCTCGGCGCTGGTGCATGACCTGGCGCCGAAGAACCGCGCCCTGCTGGCCGAACGCGACCGCCTGCAGGCCGAGCTGGACGCCTGGCACCGCGCGCATCCCGGCCCCATCGCCGACCCGGCCGCCTATCGGAAATTCCTGGAAGGCATCGGCTACCTGCTGCCGCAACCCGCCCAGGTGCGCGCCACCACCGAAAACGTCGATACCGAGATCTCGCAGCAGGCCGGTCCGCAGCTGGTGGTGCCGGTATCGAATCCACGCTACGCGCTCAACGCCGCCAACGCCCGCTGGGGCAGCCTGTACGACGCGCTATACGGCACCGACGCCATTCCGGCCACGCCCGGCGATGACGGCAAGGGCTACAACCCCGAGCGCGGCCGCGCCGTGATCGCGCGCGCCCGCGCCTTCCTCGATTCGGCCGCGCCGCTGGCGCAGGGCTCGCACGCCGACGCCACCGGCTACACCATCGACAATGGCCAGCTGCGCGTGACGCTGGCCAGCGGCGCCACGACGCTGAAGTCGCCGTCGCAGCTCATCGGCTATCAGGGCCCGGCCGACGCGCCGTCGGCCGTGCTGCTCAAGAACAACGGCCTGCATTTTGAAATCCAGGTCGACCGCGGCCACGCCATCGGCGCCACCGACGCCGCCGGCGTCAAGGACGTGCTGCTCGAGGCCGCGCTCACCACCATCATGGACTGCGAGGATTCGGTCGCGGCGGTGGACGCCGAGGACAAGGTCCATATCTACCGCAACTGGCTCGGCCTGATGAAGGGCGACCTGACCGAACAGGTCAGCAAGGGCGGCAAGACCTTCACCCGCAAGCTCAACGCCGACCGCCAGTACACGCGGCCGGACGGCTCGGCGCTGACGCTGCACGGCCGCTCGCTGATGTTCGTGCGCAACGTCGGTCACCTGATGACCAACCCCGCCGTGCTGGACCGCGAGGGCCGCGAGATTCCCGAAGGCATCCTGGACGCCGTGGTCACCAGCCTGGCTGCGCTGCAGGATCGCAAGAACAAGCTCAACTCCCGCACCGGCTCGGTCTACATCGTCAAGCCCAAGATGCACGGCCCCGTCGAAGCCGCCTTCGCCAGCGAGATCTTCGACCGCGTCGAAGACCTGCTGGGCCTGCCGCGCCACACGCTCAAGATGGGCATCATGGACGAGGAACGCCGCACCAGCATCAACCTCAAGGCCTGCATCGCGGCCGCCGCGCCGCGCGTGGCCTTCATCAATACCGGCTTCCTGGACCGCACCGGCGACGAGATGCACTCCAGCATGGAAGCCGGCCCGATGCTGCGCAAGGGCGACATGAAGTCCACCGCCTGGATCGCGGCCTATGAGCGCAACAACGTGCTGGTGGGCCTGGACACGGGCCTGCGCGGCCGCGCCCAGATCGGCAAGGGCATGTGGGCCATGCCCGACCTGATGGCCGCCATGCTCGAGCAGAAGATCGCGCATCCCAAGGCCGGCGCCAACACCGCCTGGGTGCCCTCGCCCACGGCGGCCACGCTGCATGCGCTGCACTACCACCAGGTCGACGTGCAAGCCGTCCAGCAGGAACTTGAACGCATCCGCCTGACCGACGTGCGCGACGAATTGCTCGGCGGACTGCTGACCGTGCCGGTCGGAGATCGCGGCAAGTGGTCGGCGGCCGATATCCAACAGGAGCTGGACAACAACGTGCAAGGCATCCTGGGCTATGTGGTGCGCTGGATCGACCAGGGCGTGGGCTGCTCCAAGGTGCCCGACATCCATAACGTCGGCCTGATGGAAGACCGAGCCACGCTGCGCATCTCCAGCCAGCACATCGCCAACTGGCTGCGCCACGGCGTGACGCAGCGCGAGCAGGTCATGGAGACCTTCCAGCGCATGGCCAAGGTGGTGGACGGCCAGAACGCCGGCGATCCGCTGTATCGTCCGATGGCCGGCCATTTCGATACCTCGCTGGCCTTCAAGGCGGCCTGCGCGCTGGTCTTCGAAGGGCTGACCCAGCCCAACGGCTACACCGAGCCGTTGCTGCACAAGTACCGCCAGGAGTTCAAGGCCGCGCAGGCCTGAGCGACGGCGCAATGGCCCAACAGCCGGACGGCGCGAGCTGTCCGGCTTTTTTGTCGGCCAGCGTCCCGGCGCCGATCGCCGCCGCGTTGCGTCTCCTCTGCCCCCCACCCGCCGGGCGCCTCGCATTGCCAAGGCCGTGCGTCGTGCCTGCTGTCCGCTCCCAACCGCCCCTATTTAAAGTCCTGCTTTTTTAGCACGGTCGTGCTAAATTTTGCCCATGCCTGCCAAAACGGAAAAAAGCGAACTCACCTACGCGGCCATCGTCGACGCCGCGCTGGACCTGGCCGCCGCCCAGGGGCTGGAGAGCCTGTCGCTGGGACAGGTCGCCAAGCACCTGGGCATCAGCAAGAGCGGCGTGTTCTCGCGCGTGGGCTCGCGCGAAGCGCTGCTGCAAGCCGTGCTGGATGAATATGACCGCCGCTTCGTCGCCGCCGTGTTCACCCCGGCGCTGGAACAGCCTCGCGGCCTGCCGCGCATGAACGCGATGGTGACGCACTGGATAGACCGTGCTTGCAACGTGGAGACGCTGACCGGCTGCATCTACGTGGCTGGCGCCTTCGAATACGACGACCGCGAATCGCCATTGCGGCCGCTGCTGGAAAACAATGTGCGACGGTGGCGCGCGGCGCTGGTGCGCACCGCCGGGCAGGCGCTGGAAGCTGGCCATCTGCGGCCCGACACCGACCCGGAACAGCTGGTGTTCGAGATCTACAGCCTGATGGTGGGCCTGATGCACGACGCACGTTTCCTGCGCGATCCGCAGGCCCACGAGCGGGTGCGCAGGGCGTATGAACGATTGATCTCCACTTATCGCAGTTTCAGCTACATCGAGTAAGACCCAACCCGCGCCGGCCCGTGCCGGCGTTTCTCGCAACCAATTTCGCACGATCGTGCGAATTTATGAAGGATAGCGCCATGTGGATTCTTGTGATCATCGTCGTCCTCGCGGTGCTGGCGCAGGCCTGGCGTGCGCTGCGCGCGCTCTCTCGTCAGCTGCCGGATCGACCGGAACACCTGGTGCTGTTCTGACGCATGGCGCGCATCCCGTTCTATATTGCAGGGACTCCTCCTCCGAACCGCGTCATGTCCCGTTCCGTACAGTTGCTGATCGTCGATCCGCAAAATGATTTTTGCGACCTTCCCGATGCCTACCTGCCCGTCGATCCGCTCAGCCGGCAGCCCGTGAAACCGGCGCTGCCCGTGGCCGGCGCGCACGCCGACATGCAACGGCTGGCCCGCTTCATCGATGCCGCCGCGCCCGCGCTCACCGCCATCACGGTGACGCTGGATTCACATCATCGCCTGGACATCGCGCACCCGACCTTCTGGCGCACCGGAGACGGCCGGCCGGTGGCGCCCTTCACGTCCATTACCGCCGCGCAGGTACGCGCGGGCGATTTCCTGCCCCGCCACGACGACGATCTGCCGCGCACGCTGGCCTATCTGCAGGAACTGGAAACACGCGGCCGCTACACGCTGATGGTGTGGCCGATCCACTGCGAGATCGGCAGCTGGGGCCACAACGTCCATGCCGACGTGCGCGCGGCCTATAACCGCTGGGAAGACGCGGGCCAACACATCGTGCGCAAGGTGCCCAAGGGCACCAATCCCTGGACCGAGCACTACAGCGCGCTGATGGCCGAGGTGCCGGACCCGGACGATCCGCGCACCCAGCTCAATCGCGGCCTGCTCGATGCGCTGGACCGCGCCGAACTGCTGCTGATCGCTGGCGAGGCGGGCAGCCATTGCGTCAAGGCCACGGTCGAAGATCTGGCCCAGCACCTGCCGGGCGGCAAGCTGTCGCGCGTCGTGCTGCTGACGGATTGCATGAGCCCGGTACCGGGCTTCAACGCTGGGCAGACCGCCTTTCTGCAGCGCATGCGCGAACTGGGCATGCAGACCCGCGGCAGCATGGACGTGCTGCAATCGCTGCGCTAGGTGGCCCGCCGTCCGGACCGGCAGCGCCAATGAACACGGCCGCGAGCATGCGCATCGCGGCCGGGATCAGGGAAGAACGGGACGGTAGCGGCGCGCCGCGCCTCAGTCCTTGCACGGCACGTAGAGCGCGCCGATGGCCTCGCAGAATGCCGGCGGCTGCTGGAACAGGCGTGACACCAGCATGCAGCCCTGCACGGTGGCGAACACCGCGCGGCCAGCCGATTCGGCGGTGCCGTTGAATTTCAGGGTGCCCTGCGCCTTGCCCTCGGCCAGCACGCGCGCCAGCCAGGCTTCGTGCGCGCGGAAAAATCCTTGCAACGCGCCGCGCACCCGATCCGGCAGCGTCATGACTTCGGCGGCCAGCATGCCGCCCAGGCACAACTCGCCCGAATCACAGGCGCGCGACTCCATCAGCGACAGGTAGGCCTCGAGCTGCGCGCGCGCGGGCAGGGACTGGTCGATGGCGCGCAAGGCCGCCAACGCGCGGGCGCTGTATGCCTCGACCGCTTCGTACAGCAGGTCGTCCTTGCCAGGAAAGTAGTAATGGATGCTGGACGTCTTCACGCCCACATGCTCGGCCAGGTCGCGATAACTGAAACCGTTGCAGCCGCGCGTGCGGATCAGCTTTTCGGCGTGGGCCAGCAATTGGTCGCGCGTATTGGCGGAAGACTTGGCAGAGGTCGGGGTATCCATGGCTGAATATTACCTACTAATAGATCAGCGCGTCATCGTCCATGACGAATCGGGCACGATCAGCAGAACGGAAACACCAGGCGAGCCCCGGCCGGGATAGCCTCCCGCCCCCCGGGGCTCGACTTGCCTGCATGCCGCTCAGCCTTGCGCGGGCGGGTAGTCCAGTTCGCCGCTTTCCGTCAGACCCCGGGCGCGGGCGGCAGCCAACTCCTGCTGCACCTGGACGCGAGTCTTGGCGGCGCCGACTTGGGCGTAAGCGGTGGCGGGATAGCCTTCCTCGCCCGAGGCCAGCTCGCCCTTGGCGCGGGCAGCGGCCAGTTCCTGCTGGACCTGGGCGCGCGTCACGCTGCTGTGGCTGTCCTGAACGGGCGGGTAGTCCAGCTCGCCGGCGTAGGCTGCGCCCATGAAGGTCGCGGAAAGAATCAGGGCGGATACAAGGGTCTTCATGAGAGATCTCCGGTAGACAGCCTGCTCATGCCATCGGGCATGGAGCTATCTATTCATAGGTAGATTTTTGAGGAAAATGATCAGCCACGGACGGGCGGGTAGTCCAGCTCACCGCTGTCGGTCAGGCCTTGCGCACGGGCCGCAGCCAACTCTTGCTGGACCTGGGCGCGGGTCTTGTCGCCGGTCTGGGCGAACGTGGCGACGGCGTAACCTTCTTCTCCCGACACCAGCTCGCCGTTGGCGCGGGCCGCGGCCAGTTCCTGCTGGACCTGGGCGCGCGTCACGCTGCTATGCGTGTCCAACGCGGGCGGATAGTCCAGCTCGCCGGCCTGGGCGGCGCCGATGAAGGAAGCGGAAAGGATCAGGGCGGATACGAGGGTCTTCATGAGGAATCTCCGGTTGGGATCTGGTCTTGCTATTGTTTGGCTATCTACTTATAGATAGATGATCGGGGTAAAAAAATTTGCTGCGTACCACTGTATTTCTGGATTCGACCTTGCTGGCCTGTTCGGTCCGCTGCGTCGATGGCTGAATATTACCTACTAGTAGATAGATAGTGCAAGCCACTATTGTGCAACAACTTATTTCGCCGGTGGCGCCACGCCAAGCCAGCCTCAGATGAACAGATCCTGGATCCAGAACGTGGCGGCGCCCAGGGCGAACCATCCGATAGGCCACAGGCGGCTGGGACGCGGCAGATCAAGCGCCTCCCGGTACACCGCCTGTGTCTGCGCGACAAAACGCGGCAATCCGAACTCGGCAAGCGCCCTGGCGCGCGCGGCCTCGCTCATGACCGCGAGCGCCTCGGGTTCGCGCAGCGCCTCGCGCAGCACCTCCGACACGGCCGCCGGCGCGCAAGCCGGCACGATCCAGCCGTCCACGCCATCTTCCACATTTTCCGGCAGGCCGGCGACATCGGTCACCACCACGGGCAGGCCCATGGCCATCATTTCGCGGCAGGCGAAGGAAATGGTCTCCACGCGGGACGACAACACGAACCCCAGGTCCAACGCCGCCAGGAATGGCCGCACATCGTCAAGCAAACCGACGAAGATCACGCGGTCCTGCATTCCCAGCGACTCGACGTAACGCAACGGGTCCTCGTCCGGCGGCTCGCCCGCGATCAGCACCACGATCCGCCTGCGCAGCGCGCCGGGCAACATAGCCACGGCTTCGAGCATGTCAGGCCAGTTCTTGTACGCAGCGGTGCCGGCGTTGCTGCCGACCACCAGGCAGCCTGTCTGCGATGGCGGCAGCCAGCGTTCGCGGGCGAGCGCCTTCTGCGCCGGCGTGGCCGGCGTGAAATAGTCCACGTCGACACCATTCTTCACCGTGCGCAAGCCACACCCTGCGTAAGGCGTGTTCATCAGGCTGCGCCGGGTGTGCTCGCTGACGCAGATCACGCGATCCGTGGCCAGGCGAGCCCGCAACCCCGCGCCCAGGCTGCGGCCGGAACGCGAATTGTGTTGCGTGTAGACGATCGCCGGACGTCCGCCACGCAGTCCCATGCTCGCCAGCATGCAAAGCCGGTGATCGGCCGCGCCGTTCACATGCACCAGATCGAAGCGCTCGATCTTCAGCAACGCGCGCATGCGCCGGATCCGGGGCCAGGCAGAGAGCAATCCGCCCTTGAACTCCATCGGCACGACACGCACGCCCGGCATGCCCGAGGCTTCCAGAAACAGGCGGCTGCCGGCCGGCGCGGCAACCACGATGTCGTGCGCGGCCCGCAGCGCCTGCACCAGCGACAGTACGTAGGTTGTATGGCCGCCGCCGTCGGCCTGGTGGAAATTGGTATAGAGAATGCGCATGAAGTGGCCTTGAACGAACGAGGATTGCCGCCGCGCGGCGGGTCAGGACGGAAGCGCGTGCCGTTTCAGCGTCGTCCAATGGCGCTTGGGAAACACGCTCTCGTCCAGGGCGCTGTCGGGCGACAGGTTGTAGATGCGCAGGCCGCGCCAGCCGAGCAGCCGGCTGGCGCCGCGAAATGCAGGCGCGATATGCGAGTCGAACTGCCGGTCCAGCGCGCTCGGCAGGCGTGCGTCGGCGGACTCATAGAAGCGCGGCGAAGTGCTGGCGCCATGCAGGTCCAGGCCGTGTAAATAGAGCGTGCGGAATCCCAGCCAGACCAGCAGTTGCAAGGCGCTATAGGCCACCGTGCCGCCGCCGAACAGGCCTCGGGCCGGGTCCAGGCTGAAACCCAGCGGATGCACCGGCGCATGGGCGTCGAAGAGCACAAGATCCAGATCGCCGTGCAACGTGCGCGCCAATTGTTCCGGTCGCGCGCGAGGCATGTAAGCGCGCTGGTGCACTTCCTCGAAGACCGTGATGCGGCACCGGATCTCGCCCGGCGAGAACAGCTGCGCGATCCAGCGCAGCACTTCTGGCGTGACGAACAGCAACAGGTCTTGGGCCAGCACGTCGGCGACAAGATCGCGGCGGCGCGTCACGAAGCCGGCGTCCAGCATCGCGTAATAGGCGAAACGCAGGTGCGGATGGCTGCGCCGCAGCGCAATCGAACCGTTCACACCCATCACCGCGGGCAGGTCCAGTTCGGAATAGCCGATATCGGCCACCGACGGACCGCTCAGGATCAGGTGGGCGACATCGCCCGCGGGACGCCGGATGCTGGAGAAGGCGGTCAAGACCGGCGTGAAGCCCCAGCGCATGGCGCAACGCGTCAGCCTGCCCTGGCCATCGCGCTCGATGCGCAACAGCGGCCACAGCACCTGGTTATGGCGCAGCGCGCGCGAGTGGGTCCAGCGGTACAGGTTGCGCAGGATCCTGGTCACGGCGCGGCTGGCCAGCAGACGCTGCGCGATGGACCGGTATCGGCCGGTGGCTGACGAAACCGGGGTTTTCAAAAGCCGCTCTCGCCGTCGCGGCGAGGCTGGCGCAGGGAGGAAGGGTCAGGCACACGCATTGCAGTCTCGGAGGTGGGGCGCCAGCTTGCCGGCGAATCCGAAACACTCTACGCAGAGCTTGGTGACACGAACCGAACTCGGGGATTACGTTTTGGGAAGGGAATGCACGCCACGCGACATAGCTAATACACAGGGTATCCACAGGCTACCCACCGCCTTGCCCACAGGGATATGCACAGGCAGTCTCCGCCGCTCGCCAGGGCAATAAAAAACCCGGCAAGTCATCGACTTGCCGGGTTTGGAGAATGCGACCGTATGACGTTCAGAACGGAATATCGTCGTCCATGTCCGCCAGGTTGGCGCCGCTGCTGGCCGGGGCGGCCTGCGGAGCGGGACGCTGCTGCGGCGCCGGGCGCGGGGCCGGCGCGGCGCGCTGCTGGCGCGGGGCTTCGTCGAAGCCGCCACCGCCGCCGTAGCTGCCGCCTTCGCCGCCCTCGCGGCCGCCCAGCATCTGCATCTGGTCGGCGACGATTTCGGTGCTGTAGCGATCGGCGCCGGTGTCCTTGTCCTGCCACTTGCGGGTCTTCAGGCGGCCTTCGATGTAGACCGAACGGCCCTTCTTCAGGTATTCGCCGGCGATTTCAGCCAGGCGGTTGTACATGACCACGCGGTGCCACTCGGTTTCCTCGCGGCGTTCGCCGGAGGCCTTGTCCTTCCATTGGGAGGTGGTGGCGATGGACACGTTGCAGATTGCCGCCCCGTCCGGGCTGTAGCGGACTTCCGGGTCGCGACCCAGGTTGCCGACGAGTATGACTTTGTTGACCGATGCCATGCCGATGTCCCTCTGTTGTTGGCCTTGCGCCCACGCGTTGCCGCGAGCGCGCCGGCAACAACATAAAAAAACGATGTTGAAGACCGGCTTCATGAAACACGCCGGTCACCATGATGATGACCGGCGGCACAGTATGAAACCGTAAATTGATCCCGCTATTATCGACGAAAAGCGCCTGCCGCGCCAACGCCATTCGTGACAAATCTATCTCTGCGGTCCGCCGATTTGCCTGATGTTCGCGCCTGATGGCGGCGCGTTCCGCGACTTTCTGGCGTATCCGCCGCCCCGGGCGCTAGGCCAGCGGCCGCAGCGCCCAGGTAACGGCCAGCCAGAGCAGCGCCAGGGCCGCCGCCGCGATGAAGACCGCGTTGGCGCCCGAATGCGAGGCCAGCCAGCCGCCCAGCGCGCCGCCGGTGAACAGGCCGGCGGCCTGGGCCGTGTTGTAGAAGCCCAGCGCCAGGCCCTTGTAGGCCGCCGGCGCCACCCGCGACACCAGCGACGGCTGCAAGGCTTCGAGCACGTTGAACACCACAAAAAAGCCGGTCAGGGCGATGGCGAAACCATAGAAACCCTGGCTGGCCATCGGCAGCAGCGCGCACACCAGCGCCAGGCCGGCCACGGCCGCGCGCAGCGCGCCGCGATGGGCGCGGCGCTTTTCCGCCACGAACACGACCGGCACCATCAGCACGAAGGACACCAGGATGACCGGCAGATAGACCTTCCACAGTTCGCGCGCGTCCAGCCCGCCGGCCTTGGCCAGCAGCGCCGGCGCGACCACGAACAGCGCCACCTGCACCAGATGCAGCACGAACACGCCGAAATTCAGCCGCAACAGGTCGGGATGCAGCAGCACCTCGCGCGGCCGGGCCGCCTGCATGGCGCGGGCCTGGGTGCGCGGCACCACCGGCACGACCCAGCGCGCCACGGCCAGGCACACCACGCCCAGACAGGCGATGGTCCAGAACAGGCCGGACAGCCCCCACCAGCCCACCAGCACGGGCGACAGCACCAGCGAGGCGGCGAAGGACAGGCCGATCGAGCCGCCGACCATGGCCATGGCGCGGGTGCGCACCTCGTCGCGGGTGGCGTCGGCCAGCCAGGCGGTGACGGCGGCGGAAATCGCGCCCGCGCCCTGGATGGCGCGGCCGATGGTGATCCAGAACACGTCCGACGCCTGGGCGCAGACCACGCTGCCGGCCACGAACAACAGGAGGCCGGCGATCACCACGGGCCGGCGGCCCCAGCGGTCGGACGCCAGCCCGAAGGGTATCTGCATGAAGGCCTGGGTCAGGCCGTACATGCCCAGCGCCAGGCCCACGCGGGCCGGATCGTCGCCGCCGGGCAGGCCGCGCGCCGCCACCGCGAAGACCGGCAGCAACAGGAACAGCCCCAGCATGCGCGCCGCGAACAATCCCGCCAGCGCCACGCTGGCGCGGCGCTCGGAAGGGGTCAATTTCAGTTTGGTTTCTGCCGGCATGCGGATTATTGGACGGTAATGGCCTCGAAGCGGCCCCTCGGCAAACCTGGCGGACCAACCTTGAACGCGGGACTACTCGGCGCGCTATAGTACCAAGTTGGCCTGCGATGCCAGGACGACGGACGCAATCGATGGACTCGACGATACGCATACGGGGTGCGCGCACCCACAACCTCAAGAACGTCTCGCTGGACCTGCCGCGCCACAAGCTGGTGGTGGTGACCGGCCTGTCCGGTTCGGGCAAGTCCTCGCTCGCCTTCGACACGCTGTACGCCGAAGGCCAGCGTCGCTATGTCGAGAGCCTGTCGGCCTACGCGCGGCAGTTCCTGCAACTGATGGACAAGCCGGACGTGGACCTGATCGAGGGCCTGTCGCCGGCCATCTCGATCGAGCAGAAGGCCGCCGGCCACAACCCGCGCTCCACCGTCGGCACCATCACCGAGATCCACGACTACCTGCGCCTGCTGTACGCGCGCGTCGGCACGCCGTATTGCCCGGACCATGGCCTGCCGCTGCAGGCGCAGAGCGTGAGCCAGATGGTGGACGCCGTGATGGCCTGGCCGGCCGACACCCGGCTGGCCGTGCTGGCGCCGATCGCGCGCGGCAAGAAAGGCAGCTTCGAGGACGAATGCGCCAGCCTGCAGGCGCAGGGCTACGTGCGGCTGCGCGTGGACGGCCAGCTGCTGGAAATCGACGGCATGGCGCCGCTGAAGAAATCCGAGAAGCACGACATCGACGTGGTGATCGACCGCCTGCGCATCAAGCCCGAGAGCAAGCAGCGCCTGGCCGAGAGTTTCGAAACCGCCTTGCAGCTGGCCGAGGGCCGCGCGCTGGCGCTCGACATGGACAGCAGCCGCGAACAGGTCTTCTCCAGTCGCTACGCCTGCCCGGTCTGCAGCCACAGCCTGCCGGAACTGGAGCCGCGGCTGTTCAGCTTCAACAACCCGATGGGCGCCTGCCCCAGCTGCGATGGCATCGGACAGGTCGGATTCTTCGACCCCAAGCGCGTGGTCGCCTTCCCCGAGCTGAGCCTGGCCGCCGGCGCGATCCGAGGCTGGGACCGCCGCAACGCCTTCACCCACTCGCTGCTCACCAGCCTGGCCGCGCACTATGAATTCGAGATCGAAGCGCCGTTCGAGGAACTGCCCGAGGACGTGCGCCAGAAGGTGCTGTACGGTTCGGGCGACGAAGAGATCTCCTTCGTCTATCTGAACGAGAAGGGCCGCAGCACGGTCAAGCGCCACACTTTCGAAGGCGTGATCCCGAACCTGGAGCGCCGCTGGCGCGAGACCGATTCGGCCACCGTGCGCGAAGAGCTGGGCAAGTACCGCAACATCAAGACCTGCCCCGATTGCGGCGGCTCGCGCCTGCGGCCCGAGGCCCGCAACGTGCTGATCGGCCAGGATCCGCGCGGCGGCGAACGCCAAGGCCAGGCCATCTACGAAGTCGAGGCCATGCCGCTGTCGGCCTGCCTGGCCTGGTTCCGCGACCTGAGCCTGGCCGGCGCCAAGCAGGAGATCGCGCAGCGCATCGTGCGCGAGATCGAGGCGCGGCTGAGCTTCCTGAACAACGTGGGCCTGAACTACCTGTCGCTGGACCGCAGCGCCGACACGATTTCCGGCGGCGAGGCCCAGCGCATCCGGCTGGCCAGCCAGATCGGCTCGGGCCTGACCGGCGTCATGTACGTGCTGGACGAACCGTCCATCGGACTGCACCAGCGCGACAACGACCGCCTGATCGGCACGCTGCAGCACCTGCGCGATCTGGGCAACAGCGTGATCGTGGTCGAGCACGACGAGGACATGATCCGCATGGCCGACTGGGTCGTGGACATGGGCCCCGGCGCCGGCGAGCACGGCGGCCAGGTGGTGGCGCAGGGCGATCCCGAAGCGGTGCAGCGCGACCCCGCCTCGCTCACCGGCCAGTACCTGAGCGGCGCGCGCGCCATCGCCATTCCGCAACGCCGGCCGGTCAACGACGAGCTGCCGTGGCTCACGCTCACCGGCGCCACCGGCAACAACCTGAAGAACGTGGACCTGCGCATCCCCGCCGGCCGGCTGGTCTGCGTGACCGGCGTGTCCGGCTCGGGCAAGTCCACGCTGGTCAACGACACCCTGGCCGTGGCCGTGTCGCGCCAGCTGCACCACGCGCAGAGCGAACCCGCGCCCTACGCGGCCATGCAGGGCCTGGAGCACTTCGACAAGATCATCAGCGTCGACCAGAGCCCCATCGGCCGCACGCCGCGCAGCAACCCGGCCACCTACACGGGCCTGTTCACGCCGATCCGCGAGCTGTTCGCCGGCGTGCCGGAAGCGCGCACGCGCGGCTACGATCCGGGCCGCTTCAGCTTCAACGTGAAGGGCGGACGCTGCGAGGCCTGCCAGGGCGACGGCGTGGTCAAGGTGGAGATGCACTTCCTGCCCGACATGTACGTGCCCTGCGACGTCTGCCACGGCAAGCGCTACAACCGCGAAACGCTGGAGATCCGCTATCGCGGCCGCAACATCAGCGAGGTGCTGGACCTGACGGTGGAACAGGCGCTGGAATACTTCGAGTCGGTGCCGGCCATCGCGCGCAAGCTGCATACGCTGATCGACGTGGGCCTGTCCTACATCCGACTGGGCCAGAGCGCCACCACGCTGTCCGGCGGCGAGGCGCAGCGCGTCAAGCTGTCGCTGGAGCTGTCGCGCCGCAGCACCGGGCGCACGCTGTACATCCTGGACGAACCCACCACCGGCCTGCACTTCCGCGACATCGAACTGCTGCTGCAGGTGCTGAACCAACTGGTGGACAGCGGCAACACCGTGCTCATCATCGAACACAACCTGGACGTGATCAAGACGGCCGACTGGCTGGTCGACATGGGCCCGGAAGGCGGCGACGGCGGCGGGCGCGTGGTCGCGCAAGGCACGCCCGAAACCGTGGCGGCCACCAAGACCAGCCATACCGGCCACTACCTGGGCAAGGTGCTGCGCCGCACGGCCAGCTGAGTTTTCACCCTCATAGAACGCGACACATGTACACCCTGATCATCGGCAACAAGAATCTCTCTTCCTGGTCCATGCGCCCCTGGCTGGCGCTGCGCGCGGCGGGCATTGCCTTCACCGAGCAGAAACTGGCGTTCAACACCGAGGCGTTCGCCCGCGGCGTGGGCGAAGTTTCGCCCGCCGGGCTGGTGCCGGTGCTGCTGGATGACGAATTCGCGATCTGGGATTCGCTGGCCATCTGCGAATACCTGGCCGACCGCCATCCCGAGGCCGGCCTGTGGCCTGCGCAACCCCAGGCGCGCGCCCGCGCGCGTTCGCTGGCGGCGCAGATGCACAGCGGCTTCGCCGCGCTGCGCCAGGCCATGCCGCTGAACGTGGCGGCGCGCCTGCCCGCCGCCGAATTCTCCGACGCCGTCCGGCAGGACATCTCCCGGATACTGGATCTCTGGCAGGACGCGCGCGCGCAGTTCGGCCAGGGCGGACCGTTCCTGTTCGGCGCCTTCACCATCGCCGATGCGTTCTACGCGCCAGTGGTGTCGCGCTTCACCACCTATGGCGTCAGCGTCACCGGCGACGCGCGCGCCTACATGGATGCCGTGCTGGCGCACCCCGCCATGCAGGAATGGATCCGCGACTCGCAGGCCGAAGCGGCCGCGTGACCGCAACCCGGGCGCGCTGAGACACCTCGCCGCGAGGCAACTCAGCGCCGGCTCGCGCACCGGGCCGGCGCGCCTCAATCGCGCAGGCGGTCGCTCACGAAGGCGCGCAGCAGTCCCATCGCCGGCGCCTCGGTGCGGCCGGCCAGCGTCACCAGCGCGAACTGCGCATGGCTGTCCAGCGGCGGATCCAGCATCAGCTCGATCAGCTCCCCCGACAGAATGCCCTCGCGCGCCGCCGCCACGATGCCCAGGAACACCGCGTCCGACGCGCGCACCGTCTCCAGCAGGCTGCCGATCTCCTCGCAACGCAGGCGCACGGCGGTCTTGGGATCGGCGGCGATGCCGTAGCGGTCGATGAGGATCCGCGCGGTGTCCGCCGGCAGGAAGGTGGACGCCAGCGGGTACGCCGCCACTTCGGCGAAGCGCGGTGGCCTGGACAGCGCCGCCAGCGGATGGCCGCTGCGGCAGATGAAGCCGGCGCGCATCTGCGATACCGGTTCGATGCGCAGGTCCGCCGACGGCGCGATGCCGCGGATATCCACCACCAGCGCATCCAGTCTGCGCGTGCGCAGCATGCCCAGGTGCGCTTCCTGCGACCCGCGCATCACCTCGATGCGCAGCTGCGGGTGCTGCTGCGCCACATGCACCAGCAGCGGCGTCAGCAGCAGCACGCCCGGTCCCGAGCCCAGCGCGATGCTGATGGTGCCCTGCCCGCCTTGCGTCAACAGATCCGTGCTGCGGCGCAGCTCGGCCGACTCGAACAGGATGCGGCGCGCGCGGCTGGCCACGGTCAGTCCCAACGGCGTCAGCTCGGTGCGCTTGCCCATGCGGTCCAGCAGCCGCGTGCCCAGGTCTTCCTCCAGCAGGCGGATGCTGCGGCTCAACGCGGACTGCGTGAGATGCAGACGCTCGGCCGCGCGGCTGAACGAACCGGCCTCGGCCACGGCCAACAGGTGCTCAAGCTGCTTGAGGTTCATGTCCAGGTATGAGTATTTTTTCTACATCCCAGAATAACAAGTCGTTAGACAACTAGCGAGCACTGTCCCTAGGATTCCGGATACTCATAACACTTCAAGGGAAACACGTATGGGCACGCTATCCGGATGCTTGCGCCTGGCCGGCTGTATGCTGGCGCTCGGCGCCACGCTGATGAGCCAGGGCGCGAGCGCGGCGGACTACCCCAGCCGCCCCGTCATGATAATGGTCCCCTACCCCGCCGGCGGCGCGTCGGACGCCATCGCCCGCGTCGTGGCGGCGCCCACGTCCAGGCAGCTGGGCCAGCCGGTGCTGGTGGAAAACCTGGGCGGCGTCAGCGGCGCACTGGGCGCGCAGAAAGTGCTGTCGGCCCGCGCCGACGGCTACTACCTGTTCCAGGGCTCGCCCAACGAACTGATCCTGGCGCCCCTCGCCAACGCCAGCGTCAAGCTCAAGAGCGAGGACTTCCAACTGGTGCAGATGATCGGCCTGGCGCCGCTGGTGATCGTGGCGCGCAAGGACCTGCCGGCCAACAACGCCGATGAACTCGTGAAGCTGGCGCGCTCGCGCGCGGCCACGCAGCCGCTCAGCTTCGGCAGCGTGGGCGTGGGCTCGCTGTATCACGTGCTGGGCGAACACATGGCGCGCACCATCGGCGCGGAAATGATGCACGTGCCCTACAAGGGCGGCGCGCCGCTGATGCAGGACATGGGCGGCGGCCAGGTCGATTTCGCCATCCTGCCGCTGGCGCAGCAGCACGTGGCGCTGGCCGAGCAGGGCCGCGTCAAGCTGCTGGGCACGCTCAGCCCGCGCCGCAGCGCCCTGCCCGCGCTGGCGGCCGTGCCGTCGGTCAACGAAGGCGAGCTGCTCAAGGGCTTCAACTTCACCACCTGGACCGGCTACTTCGTCAAGCGCGATACCCCGGCGGACGTGGTGGCGCGGCTGCACGCCGCGCTCAACGCCGCGATGCAGGACGCCGAGGTCAAGCGCGGCCTGGAGACGCAGAACATCGAGGTGTCGGCGCCCATGACCCCGGCCGAGGCCGACGCCATGTACCAGGCCGAGACCGTGCGCTTCCGCGAAATTTCCAGCCATGTGAAACTGGCTGACGCGCCCTGACCGCCCCAAGCGCCACCTACTCAAACGGAGACACACCGACATGCATCCGATCCTTGAAACCGTCACCCAAGGCGCCGACGAATTCGTCGCGCTGCGCCGCGATATCCACCGCCATCCCGAACTGGGCTACCAGGAATTCCGCACCAGCGACCTGGTGGCGCAATGCCTGACGCAATGGGGCTATGAAGTCGAACGCGGCCTGGGCGGCACCGGCGTGGTCGGCCAGCTGCGCCGGGGCAAGGGCGGCAAGCGCCTGGGCCTGCGCGCCGACATGGACGCGCTGCCGATCCAGGAAGCCACCGGCCTGGAACACGCCAGCTGCAACGAAGGCATCATGCACGCCTGCGGCCACGACGGCCACACCGCCATGCTGCTGGCGGCGGCGCATCATCTGGCCAGGCATGGCGAGTTCGACGGCACGCTGAACCTGATCTTCCAGCCCGCCGAGGAAGGACTGGGCGGCGCCAAGCGCATGATGGAGGACGGGCTGTTCAGCAAGTATCCCTGCGACGCCATCTTCGCCATGCACAACATGCCCGGCCATCCGCAAGGCCACCTGCTGCTGCGCGACGGCGCGGCCATGGCGTCCTCGGACAACGTCACCATCACACTGGAAGGCGTGGGCGGGCACGGCGCGATGCCGCACTGCGCCGCCGATCCGGTGGTCGCCGGCGCGGCCATCGTCATGGGCCTGCAGAGCATCGTGGCCCGCAACGTCGATCCGCTGCACATGTCGGTGATCACGGTGGGCGCCTTCAACGCCGGCAAGGCCAACAACGTCATTCCGCAGACGGCCACGCTCAAGCTCAGCGTGCGCGCGCTGGACCGCGACGTGCGCAACCTGCTGGAAGACCGCATCACCGAGCTGGTCCACAACCAGGCCGCCAGCTACCAGGTGCGCGCCACCATCGACTACAAGCGCGGCTATCCGGTGCTGGTCAACACCGTCGCCGAAACCGATTTCGCGCGCCAGGTGGCGCTGGAACTGGTGGGCGCGGACCAGGTCGTGCCGCAGACGCGGCCGCTGACCGGCAGCGAGGACTTCGCCTTCATGCTGGAGGAAGTGCCCGGCTCGTACCTGCTGGTCGGCAACGGCGATGGCTCGCCGGACGGCTTCAACAGCGGCCACGGCGCCTGCATGGTGCACAACCCCGGCTACGACTTCAACGACCACAGCCTGCCGGTGGGCGCGGCGTACTGGGTGCTGCTGACGCAGCGCTTCTTGGAGGGGTAGGCCCACCCCCGAAGCGCTGACGCGCTTCCCCCTCAAGGGGGCATGCCTGCGGACCGGCAAAGCCGGCTCCGCGGCATCCCGATGCAACAATGCCGGTCGCAAGCGCTGCGGCCGCGCCGTGGAAACCGATGTGTGTTTACGCCATCTCGAACAGGCGCTTGTGTTCCCGGATGGCGTAGCGGTCGGTCATGCCGGCGATGTAGTCGGCGATGGCGCGCGCCTGTTCATTGAAGGCCGGCCGGCGGTAATCGGGCGGCAGCAGGCGCGGGTCGTCCAGGAAGGCCGCGAACAGTTCGCGCACGATGCGGCGCGCCTTGGTGGTCATGCGCAGCACGCGGTAGTGGCGGTACAGATTGTCGAACAGGAATTTCTTCAGCTCGTCGGCCTCGCGCCGGATGCCGTCTGAGAAACCGGCCAGCGGCGGCGCGCGCCGCACGTCGTCGGCGCTGGCCGGCGCATGCTCGGCGATGCGCGCCAGCGAGGTGCGGGTCAGGTCGGTGATCAGCGTGTTGATCATGCGGCGAATGGTTTCCGACACGGCGCGGCGCGACGGCAGCTCGGGATAGCGCGCCAGCACCTCGGCGTGATGACGGCCGAAGATGGCCACATCCTGCATCTGCTCGACCGTGATCAGGCCCGACCGCAGGCCGTCGTCAATGTCGTGGTTGTTGTAGGCGATCTCGTCGGCCAGGTTGGCCAGCTGCGCCTCCAGCGAGGGCTGGGTGCGCTCCAGGAAGCGCACGCCCACCGCGCCCAGCTGGCGCGCGTGCGCCGCCGAGCAGTGCTTGAGGATGCCTTCGCGCGTCTCGAAGCACAGGTTCAGGCCGTTGAAGTCGGCGTAGCGCTCTTCCAGCTCGTCCACCACGCGCAGGCTCTGCAGGTTGTGCTCGAAGCCGCCGGCCTCGGGCGCCAGCTCGCGCATGCAGGCGTTGAGTTCGTCCTGCCCGGCGTGGCCGAACGGCGTGTGCCCCAGATCATGGGCCAGCGAGATGGCCTCGGTCAGGTCTTCCGACAGGGCCAGGCTGCGCGCCAGCGTGCGCGCGATCTGCGCCACTTCCAGGCTGTGGGTCAGGCGGGTGCGGAACAGGTCGCCTTCGTGGTTGACGAAGACCTGGGTCTTGTATTCCAGCCGCCGGAACGCGCCGGAATGCACGATGCGGTCGCGATCGCGCTGGAACTCGGTCCGATTTTCCGGCGGAGGCTCGGCATGGGTCCGACCGCGCGATCGGGACGGGTCGGATGCATAGGAAGCCAATTCGTTCATCTGCACTGCACCGTCTCCTGTCACGGTTGTCGGTCTAGCCGGTGGTCCGGGCCAATACGGCGCGCACCGCCTCGTCGGGCGCCGCGCGGGTCACGGCCTCGCCGATGCGGGTCATGAGCACGTAGCGGATCGAGCCGCCCTCGGTCTTCTTGTCGACCTGCATCAGGTCCAGCCAGCGGTCGGCGCCCAGGTCGGGCGCGGTGACCGGGCAGCCGATGCCTTCGACCAGCGCGCGCACGCGCGCGACGTCGGCGCGCGGAAAGCCCGCCACATCGGCCGACAGCTCGGCCGCCTGCACCATGCCGCAGCCCACGGCCTCGCCGTGCAGCCAGGCGCCGTAGCCCAGGCCCGCCTCGATGGCGTGGCCGAAGGTGTGGCCCAGGTTCAGGATGGCGCGCAGGCCGGACTCGCGTTCGTCCTTGCCCACCACCTGCGCCTTCAGCTCGCAGGAGCGGCGGATGGCGTAGGTCACGGCGTCCGGATCCAGCGCGCGCAGCTTGGGCGCGTTCAGTTCACACCAGGCCCAGAATTCCGGGTCCAGGATCAGGCCGTACTTGATCACCTCGGCCAGACCGGCCGACACTTCGCGCGCCGGCAGCGTGTTCAGCACGTCGGTATCGATCTCGACCGCCACCGGCTGGTAGAACGCGCCGATCATGTTCTTGCCCAGCGGGTGGTTGACCGCGGTCTTGCCGCCCACCGAGGAATCGACCTGCGCCAGCAGCGTGGTCGGCACCTGCAGGAAGCGCACGCCGCGCATGTAGACGGCGGCCGCGAAGCCGGCCATGTCGCCGATCACCCCGCCGCCCAGCGCCACCAGCACGCAGCGCCGGTCCAGCCGCTGTGACAGCAGCGCGTCGAAGATCAGGTTGAGCGACTGCCAGTCCTTGTAGGACTCGCCGTCGGGCAGCTCGATCCGCAGCACGCGCTTGCCGGTGCGCGCCAGCGCCGCCTCGGCGCGCTCGCCATACAGCGCCGCCACGGTCGGGTTGGTGACCACGGCAATGGCGGTGGCGTCGGCCGGGATGCATTGATCCAGGCGATCCAGGCGGCCGGGGCCGATATGGATGGGGTAGCTGCCCCCGGGAGTGTCGACCTCGACTACATTCATATGCGCTTCTCGAAAGCTTGCAATTGCGGCAACAGACCCTTGACCAGGGTCTGGATGGGCGTGGAACCGGTCTCGACCACCAGGTCGGCGACTTCGCGGTAGTAAGGCTCGCGGCGGGTCATCAGGTCGCGCAGCGTGCCCTTGGGATCGGCCGTGGCCAGCAGCGGGCGGTTGCGGTCGCGGCAGGTGCGGCGGAACAATTCGTCCACGCTGGCCCTCAGATAGACGACGATGCCGCGCTCGTGCAGCCGCTGGCGGTTTTCCGGCGCCAGGATGGCGCCGCCGCCGGTGGCGAGAATAATGTTGCGCCGTTGGGTACACTCTTCCAGTGCGGCGGATTCCCGGCGACGGAAACCGGCCTCACCCTCGATTTCGAAGATTACCGGCACACGCACGCCGCAACGCGCCTCCAGCTCATGATCCAGATCGACGAAGTCGCGCCCCAAGGCGCGCGCCAGGCTGCGGCCTATGGTCGTCTTGCCCGCCCCCATCATGCCCACCAGGAACACGGGCAGGTCATGCGGCAGGGTCACGGCCTTGCCGGCGCATTCGGCGGCGCAGGGCTGGAGTTCGGGCGCCTCGCCGGAGGGCGCCAGGTCCGGGTCAGCCTCCGGACATGAGCTTGCGGATACGTTCATGACGGCAATTATCACATTGCCGCAAGTTGCCCGCGCGCCACACTGAACGATATTGTTACAGAAACCGGCTTCCCGCTCCCAGGCGGGACCTGAGATACCCGTAAAATCGCCGCGATGAGCAAGCCCCAGAATTCCTCCAAGAAAGACAAGCCCGCCAAAGGCGGTTCGCCGTTCCTGCGATTTTTCGTCAAGGCGGGCATTTTCTGCGCGGGCCTGTTCCTGTGCGGCGTGCTGCTGGCCGGCATGGCGCTGGCGCTGGCCTGGCCCAACCTGCCCGACCTGAACGCCATGACGGATTACCGCCCTCGGGTGCCGCTGCGCGTCTACACGGCGGACCGGGTGCTGATCGGCGAGTTCGGCGAAGAGCGCCGCAACGTGCTGCGCTTCAACGAAATCCCGGACGTGATGAAGTCCGCGGTGCTGGCGGCCGAGGACGACCGCTTCTACCAACACGGCGGCATCGACTGGGTCGGCGTGGTGCGCGCCGGCCTGACCAACCTCGTCAACATGTCCAAGACGCAGGGCGCCAGCACGATCACCATGCAGGTGGCGCGCAACTTCTACCTGTCGTCGGAAAAGACCTACTCGCGCAAGTTCTACGAGCTGCTGCTCACATTCAAGATCGAGTCCCAGCTCACCAAGGACCAGATCCTTGAGCTGTACATGAACCAGATCTACCTGGGCCACCGCGCCTACGGCTTCGCGGCCGCGTCGCGCACCTATTTCGGCAAGCAGCTGTCGGACATCACACCGGCCGAGGCCGCCATGCTCGCCGGCATCCCCAAGGCCCCGTCGCGCTTCAACCCGATCGCCAACCGCCCCCGCGCCGAGCTGCGCCAGCGCTACGTGCTGGGCCGCATGCAGTCGCTGGGCTACCTGACCGAGGCTGAGTACAAGCAGGCGATGGCCCAGCCCATCGTGATGAAGTCGGCCGAAGGGACGCCCGCCGGCGGCTACGCCATCCACGGCGAATACGTGGCCGAGCTGGCGCGCCAGCTGCTGTTCAACGTGTACCAGGACAACGTCTATTCGCGCGGCCTGAACATCTACACCACGGTCCAGTCCAAGGACCAGGAAGCCGCCTACCGCGCCGTGCGCGAGGGCGTGCTGGAATACACCCGCCGCGCGCCCTACCCCGGTCCGGAAGAGCAGCTCGACCTGCCCGCCGGCACCGAGACCAACCCGCAGGCGCTGGATGACTTCCTGGATGGCGTGTTCGACAAGTTCAGCGACAGCGGCGACCTGCTGACCGCGCTGGTGCTGTCGGCCAGCCCCACCGAAGTGAAGCTGGCGCGCAGCTCGCGCGAGATCATCACCATCACCGACAAGAAGGTGCTGGGCGTGGTGGCGCGCGCGCTGAATGACAAGGCCAAGCCCGAACAGCGCATCAAGCGCGGCTCGGTGGTCTACATCCGCAAGTTCGGCGACAACTGGGAAATCATCAACCTGCCGGCCGTGCAGGCGGCCTTCGTCGCCCTGTCGCCGCAGGACGGCGCCATCCGCGCCATGGTGGGCGGCTTCGACTTCTATCGCGGCAACTTCAACCGCGTGACCCAGGCCTGGCGCCAGCCGGGCTCGAACATCAAGCCCTTCATCTACGCCGCCTCGCTGGAACGCGGCCTGACGCCGGCCACGCAGATCTCCGACCTGCCGTTCGAGCTGTCGGCGGCCCAGACCGGCTCCAAGGCCTGGACGCCCAAGAACTACGGCAACCAGTACGAGCCCATGCTGACGCTGCGCCAGGGCCTGTACAAGTCCAAGAACATGGTGTCGATCCGCATCCTGCAGGCCATCGGCCCGCAGTACGGCCAGGACTACCTGACCCGCTTCGGCTTCGACAAGGCCCGCCAGCCGGCGGTGCTGCCGCTGGCGCTGGGCGCGGGCTCGGTCACGCCGCTGCAGGTGGCCGGCGCCTACGCGGTGTTCGCCAACGGCGGCTACCGCATCACGCCCTACCTGATCGACCGCGTGACCGACAGCAACGGCAAGGTCATCATGCAGTCCAAGCCGGTCGTGGCCGGCGACGCGGCGGCCCGCGCCATCGATCCGCGCACCGCCTGGATCATGGACGACATCCTGCGCGGCGTGGCCACCTACGGCACCGCCGCCCGCGCGCGCGTGCTGCTCAAGCGCAACGACATCGCCGGCAAGACCGGCACCACCAACGAATCGGTGGACGCCTGGTTCTCGGGCTACACGCCCTCGCTGGTGGCGACCTCGTGGCTGGGCTTCGACCAGCCCAAGTCGCTGGGCTCGCGCGAGACCGGCGGCGGCGTCGCCATGCCGATCTGGGTGGACTACATGCAGACCGCGCTCAAGGGCGTGCCCGAGGAAAAGCCGCGCCCCCGCCCGGACGGCATCATCGTCGAGAACGGCGAATACTATTTCTCGGAATTCCCGCCGGGACAGGCGGTGGCCCGCCTGGGCCTGCCGCAAGCCGACACGCTGGGCGAGTTCCTCAACGGCCTGGGCGGCGGCGGCGAGGACAACAGCATCAAGGTGGCGCCGGGCGTCGGCGCCCAGGGCAACGCCCCCTGGTCGCAGAAGATACCGTTCTGATCGTGAAAAAAGCCGGCTCTGACAGAGCCGGCTTTTTCATGGCCGGGCCGCCGCCCGACGGGTGTTCGCGTCCGGTCGGGCGGCGGCTTCGAGAGAAGCCCGCGCGGCGGACGGCGCGATGCCTCGCGGGAACGGCTACAGGCGGATCGTCACCGGCACGCCGGCGGCGGCCGAACAGATCTGCGACAGCGCATCCGGCAGCTGCGGACCGCCCCGCGTGTCATTCCAGTGCTGGCCGTCGAAGCGATAATGGAACCCGCCGCTGCGCGCCGCGACCCACAGCTCCTGCATGGCGGCCTGGCTGTTCACCACCACGTGGGTGTTGTCTTCGAACACCATCGTCAGCACATTGCCGCTGCGGCTGGTCTCGACATCGACATCGAGCGAAGCCGCCCAGTCATCGGCCTGGCTTTCGATGCTGTTCAGCACCTGGTCGATCAACGCAAGAAATTCGGTTTCGGTCATAATCGAGCCTGCAAGAATTACGGAGTTCCCAGTGTCCCAATTGGCATATAGCCGCATGGCTCTTCGCATTGTAGCCACGCTCGTGGCGACCGGCCTGGTCGCGGCCTGCGGTTACAAGGGTCCTTTATACATGCCGACGCCCGATGGCAAGCCGCCGTCGACCGCCAAGCAGCAGAAACAGCAGCAGCCGATCATCCCGCCCGCCCCCGCGCTGCCCTGACGCGCCAGGACGGCATGCGCCTGGGCAGCCAGGCGCGGCAGACAACAAAAAGCCCCCGCATGGGGGCTTTTTGCTGGGCGCAATCCCGGCCGATCAGAGCTGGCCGTAGGAATGCAGGCCCGACAGGTACATGTTCACGCCCAGGAAGGCGAAGCCGGTGATCAGCAGGCCGGTCAGCGCCCAGTACGCCGCCATGGTGCCGCGCAGGCCCTTGATCAGGCGCATGTGCAGCCAGGCCGCGTAATTGAGCCAGACGATCAGCGCCCAGGTTTCCTTGGGATCCCACTGCCAATAGGCGCCCCAGGCGTCGGCCGCCCACAGCGCGCCCAGGATGGTGGCGACCGTGAAGAAGGCGAAGCCGATGGCGATGGCGCGATACATGATGTCGTCCAGCACCTCCAGCGACGGCAGCGCGGCGGCGATGCGGCGCCGGCCCAGCAGGATGGCGCCGACGATCACCGCGCCGATGCCGAAATACAGCATCCAGGTGGCCGACAGGCCTTCCGAGCGGAACACCATGGGTTCGGCGCACAGCAGCACGCCCAGCACGAACAGCGGCGCCAGCTTGAGCCAGGACGAGGTCTGGCCGTGCTGCTTGACCAGGTAGGCGAAGCCCACCATGGCCGCCAGCGAGAAGGTGCCGTAGCCGATGAAGTTGGCCGGCACGTGCAGCTTCATCCACCAGCTCTTGAGCGCCGGCACCAGCGGCTGGATCTGCCCGGCGTCGCGCGTGAACGAATACCAGAGCAGGAACACCACCGCCGAGGTCACCACCAGCAGCACGAAGCCGCCCAGCGCGCGGGTGGCGTACTTGCGTTCGTAGTACAGGTAGAACAGGGCCGTGATCAGCGCGAACAGCACGAACACTTCATACAGGTTGCTGACCGGGATGTGCCCCAGGTCCGGGCCCATCAGGTGGCCTTCGCGCCAGCGCACCAGCATGCCGGTGGTGCCGGCGAACACCGCGCCCCAGGTCAGCGCCGTGCCCAGCCAGGCGGCCGTGGGGCTGAAGAAGCCGATCCAGTAGCAGACCATGGCCAGCGCGAACAGCGCGCTCATCCACAGGATGGCGGATTGCGACGAGAACAGGTACTTCAGGAAGAACACCTGCTCGGCGCGCGCCAGGTCGTTGCCGTAGAGCATCAGCGCCACGCCGGCCGCGATGGCACAGGCCACCATCAAGCCGCGCAGCGGACGCCACAGCCAGCCCAGCCAGGCCAGCGCCGGCACGGTGCCGCAAAGGATGATCTTCTCGTAGTAGTCCATGGCGCCGCCATGGCGCATGAGCGCATAGCCCGCGCCGGCAGACAGCAGCAGGAAGAACACGAGGTCGGTCCAGTCGGGCCGGCCGCGCTGGGCGCGGCTGTCGCCGGTTTCGGACAGCCCGTCCTGCCACAGCGTTTCAGGCGAGGAGGAATGCGTGGTGGTGGTCGTCGTGGACATGGAACCCTCAGGACCTATTCTGGCGCAGCAGCGCCGCTTTGAACCGCTCGAACTCCTGGTTGAAGTCGAGTGTACGCTTCTGCGATGTCATGGCGGCCAGGATGCCGCTGCCGCCATCCTGCGGCTTGACCCAGATCCAGATGCGGCGGTCACGAATATAAAACATCGCGAACACGCCCAGCACCAGCAGCAGGCTGCCCAGGTAGACGGCGCGCTTGCCCGGCGTGCGGCTGACCTGGAACACGCTGGCCTGGACATGCTTGAAGTCCGCCAGCGACAGGAAAACCGGGGCCGGATACACCGTCAGGTCCGACAGCGCCGCCACGGCCAGCCGCGACCAGACCGCCGCGCGCTCGCCGTCCGGACCCGAGGTCGCCACCGGCGGCAGGCCGGCGCGCTCGCGCTCGATGGCGCGCAGCTCGTTCATGCTGGCGCCGATCAGGCGGATCACCACGTCGGCGGCGCGCTCCAGGTCGGCGGGCGGCGTGTTGGCTTGCAGGAACGCGGCCACGGCCTGCAGGCCGCCGCCGGCGAAGGTTTCCAGCGCGCGCTCGGCGGCCGTCTGCAGCGGCTGGCGGTCGGCGCCCGACGGGCTGTTGCGCTCGGCGAAGCGGCGCGCGGCTTCCTGGCGCGCCGCCGGATCGGCCAGCGTGGCGCGCAGGCGCATGAATTCGGCGACCGAGCTGTCGTCATCCGCCGGGATGCGCAGGTAGCGGAAGGACTCGGACGCGTTGTTGCGCACACCGGCCAGGAAGACCGTGGCGCCGTCCAGCTCGACCGGCAGCATGTAGTTCTGGAATTCGTGCGCCTGACCGGCGTCGTCGATCAGCTTGTACTCGACGCTGGGGCCGACGTTGCGCAGGTTCTCGTTCTTCTTGCCAGCGGCACTGCCGGCCACCGAGGCCACGTGCTCGGCGAAGCTCTGGTTGCCGCCCTTGGGGTCGCCGCGCGTCAGGTCCTCGACGTTGATCGGGCGCAGCGCGGTGATCTCCACGCCCATGCTGCGCGGACCGCGCGCGGTCTGGGCCGACACTTCGGTGGTCTTGCCCACGGTGCCGTCCACGGTAAAGGTCGCGTCGCCCGCGCCCACCAGCGGATAGCCCTTGAGCGCCACCGTGCTGCCGCCATCATCGAAGCTGGACTGGTAGACCGTCATGCCCTTGAAGCGCAGCGGCTCATTGACCTCGATGGTGGACTCGAAGCTCTTGCCGGTGTCGGGATCGGTGACCACCACTTCGCTGGCGAAGCGGCTGGGCATGCCGGTGGAGTAGTAATCGACGACGAATTTCTTGAGCTTGAGCGTGAAGGGCATGGGCTGCACCAGCGCGCCGTCGCCCACCATGACCACGGCGGTGGAGGCCTGGCCGTCCTCGGGCACCAGCACGCTGGCGCGGAAGCTCGGGTTGTTGACCGACAGCCGGCCGCTCTCGGGCACCTCGGAGATCAGCATGTTCTCGACGATGGGCTTCTTGCCACCGAACATGACCTGCAGCCGCACCGGCAATTCGCTGTCGAGCAGCCCGCCGATGCAGATGATGACCATGGCCGCGTGAGCGAACACATACCCCAGGCGGTTGGCGCTGCCCTTCTTGGCCGCCAGCAGCACGCCGTCGCCGTCCTGGCGCTCGCGCACCGCGTAGCCGAAACGTCCCAGGAGCGTCTTCAGGCCCGTCACCGTGCTCGGCACGTCGGTGGGTTCCTGGCTTTCGACGCGGTGCGGGAACGCGCGCAGGCTGCTGGCGCGGACGTGCTCGCGGAACGAGCGCGCGTCGCGCAGCATCTTGGGCGCGTTGCGGATCAGGCAGACGGTGGTCGACACCACCAGGAAAGCCATGATCAGCAGGAACCACCAGCTGTTGTAGACATGCCAGATCGAGAACTTGTCGAACACCTCGTACCAGAACGGACCGAACTGGTCGATGTAGTTGCTGGACGAGCGGTTCTGCTGCAGCACCGTCCCGACCACGCTGGCCACGCAGATGAACATCAGCAGGCTGACGGCAAAGCGCATCGAGCCGAGCAACTCGAAAAAGTCGCCGGGCAGGCTGCGCAGGGAGGGACGGGTATGGGTACGGGTCGAATTCATGAAAAAAGGGGGACCGCGCTGTCGGCTGCCCCCCTCATAGACTGGCGCGAGGCGATCTGGTTCCTCGCGCCCGTGTTGACGACGCGGACGAGCCGCGCGCAGGATGGTCCGCTAGCGCAGGCCCGCGGCGTAGTCGGCCACGGCCTTGATGTCGGCGTCCGACATGCGATCGGCGATGGCGTGCATCACGTCATTCGCGCGGTCGCCGCTGCGGAACAGCTTGAGCTGCTCTTCGATGTACATCGGGAACTGGCCCGACAGACGGGGGTATTGGCCGGGAAGTCCGGCGCCATTGGCAGAATGGCATGCCGCGCAGGCCGGCACGTTGCGTTCGGGCAAACCGCCGCGCCAGATCTTTTGACCCAGATCAACCAGCTTCTCCTGGCCAGCCGTGGCGGGCTGCTTGAGCGGCTGCTGCGCCAGGTACAGCGCGATGTTCTGCATGTCGGCCGGCGTCAGGTTCTGCGCCATGGCGGTCATGGGGGTCGGATTGCCGCCGGCGCCATTGCGCACGGGCAGCTTGGCGCCCTGCTTGACCTGGAAGTCGGTCAGCTGCTTGACGAGGTATTCGTGGGGTTGCGCGGCCAGGTTGGGGTTCACCGGGATGGTGCTGTTGCCCGCCGCGCCATGACAGGAGGCACAGGCGATGATGCCGCGCGAGGCGTCTCCCTGGTCGAACAGCTGGCCACCCTTGGCAGCATCGGGTTTGGCCGGACCGGCCGCGCCCTCGGCGGCGAAACTGGCGGTAGATAAGGCGGAGGCGCCGAGCAACAGCCCGCTCGCAACCAACATCCGGGACAGCACACGCTTCATGAAGACCTCGCGACAATCGCACGATCAAGGCGCAAATGGCGCCCACGCCTGCCCGCACACCCTGGAAAGCCGTAACGAACCTGTTCTGCCAGTTTTGCCTGCCGAAAACCGCTGCTGGCAGTGGGCAAAAAAGACGGCTCCGCGCACGGGACCACTGTTGCAAACGCCGGATTATACAATAGGGGCTGAAACCAACCGCACCCAAAAGCCCTGTCGTGTCCCTCCTCCATCGCGCCTCCTTCCTCACTTCCGCGGCCCGCCTCGACCAGCTGCCGGCCGCCAGCGCGCCGGAAGTCTGCTTCGTCGGCCGTTCCAACGCCGGTAAATCCACGGCGATCAACGTGCTGTGCAACCAGCGCCGGCTGGCCTTCTCCAGCAAGACGCCGGGCCGCACGCGGCTGATCAACATGTTCGGCCTGCCCGATCCGCTGGATCCCGAAGCCCACATCGGCTTCCTGGTCGACCTGCCCGGCTACGGCTACGCGTCGGTGGCCCGCAACGAAAAGGAAAAGTGGGCCGACATCCTGGGCGGTTATCTGCGCGACCGGGAATCGCTGGCCGGCATCGTGCTGCTGATCGACATCCGCCGCGGCGTCACCGAGCTGGATCGCCGCCTCGCCAATTTCATCGCCCCCACCGGACGCCCGGTGCTGGCGCTGCTGACCAAGGCCGACAAACTGCCGTATGGCCAGCGCATGCGCACCATCTTCGCGGTCCGCAAGGATCTCGCGGACATCGGCGCGCTGCACACCATCCCCTTCTCGGCCACCGAGCGCATCGGCCTGGAAGAGGCCGCCTCCCACATCGAGAATTGGATTTCCCCCAAGGTCGTACCATGAACCCGCAGATCATCGCCCCTGAGTTCCCGGTTTCCCGTCCCCGTCGCCTGCGCCGCGACGACTTCACCCGCCGCCTGGTGCGCGAGAACGCGCTGACGGTCAACGATCTGATCTACCCGGTCTTCGTGGCCGAAGGCAAAGGCCTGCAGCAGGCCGTGCCCTCGCTGCCGGGCGTGGTGCGCTACTCGCTGGACACGCTGCTTCCGGTGGCCGAGGAATGCGTGGCGCTGGGCATCCCGGTGCTGGCCCTGTTCCCCGCCATCGATCCCGCGCTCAAGACGCCCGACGGCATCGAGGCCACCAATCCCGACGGCCTGATCCCGCGCGTGGTGCGCGCGCTGAAGGAACGCTACCCCGAACTCGGCGTGCTGTGCGATGTGGCGCTGGACCCGTACACCAGCCACGGCCAGGACGGCGTGATCGACGCCAACGGCTACGTGGTCAACGAGCCCACCGTCGAGATCCTGGTCAAGCAGGCGCTGACGCAGGCCGCGGCCGGCGTGGACATGGTCGCGCCCAGCGACATGATGGACGGCCGCATCGGCGCCGTGCGCCGCGCGCTGGAAGCGAACGGCTACATCCACACGCAGATCATGGCCTACTCGGCCAAGTACGCCAGCGCGTTCTACGGCCCGTTCCGCGACGCCGTGGGCTCGGCCACCAACCTGGGCAAGTCCAACAAGATGGCCTACCAGATGGATCCGGCCAACCTGGACGAGGCGCTGCGCGAAGTGGCGTCCGACCTGCAGGAAGGCGCCGACATGGTCATGGTCAAGCCCGGCATGCCGTACCTGGACGTGCTGCGCCGCGTCAAGGACGCCTTCCGCGTGCCGACCTTCGCCTACCAGGTCAGCGGCGAGTACGCGATGATCAAGGCCGCCGCCGCCAATGGCTGGCTGGACCACGACAAGGTCATGATGGAAGCGCTGCTGTCGTTCAAGCGCGCCGGCGCCGACGGCATCCTGACCTATTTCGCCATCGAGGCCGCGCGCCTGCTCTCGCGCCCGCGCTGAGCCGCGCTCAGGGCCGGGCCTTGCCCGGCTCGCCGGCGGCGCCCGCCGGGCTGGCGCCGCGCCGCAATCCCAGCCAGGTGCCGCCCAGCACGCAGGCCAGCCCGGCCGCGTGCGTGGCGCCCACCTTCTCTCCCAGGAACAGCGCCGCGAACAGCAGGCCGAAGATCGGCAGCCAGTTCAGGAACAACGAGGCGCGGCTGATGCCCAGCCGCGCGATGCCGCCGTTCCACAGGATGTTGCTGATGCCCGAGGCCACCACGGCGGAGAACATCAGCACCAGCCACGGCCACCAGGCCATGCTCCAGGACTCGGCCCGGTAGGTGGATGGCGCCGTCCCCGCGTGCGCGGCCAGCATCAGCCCGCCGGCCAGGTACATGTACCAGAGCATCGCCAGCGGCGCCATGCTGCGCGACATGCGCTGGATCACCAGCCCGCCGCACACGAACACCACCACCGCCAGGAAGACCATGGCGTCGCCCCAGCCGGCCGCGCCCAGCGCCTTGCCGCTGCCCAGCACCACCAGCGCCACGCCGGCCAGGCCCAGCAGCGCGCCGAACACGCGCGCCGGCGTCAGCCGCTCGCGATAGAACACCGCGGCCAGCACCGCCGACAGCAAGGGGCTGGTGGCCATGATGAGCGTGCCGTTGGCGGCCGAGGTCAGGCCCAGCCCCGCCACCAGCGCCGCCTGGTGCGCGTACACCACCAGGAATCCCGCCAGCGCCAGCCAGCCCAGCTGCGCGCGCGTCAGCTTCGGAATGCGGCCGCCGCGCGCCTTGATAATGAGCGTGACGACAAGCAGCGCGATGACGATGCGCACAGCCGCCAGGATGCGCGCGTCCATGTACTGCGTCAGGTACTTGACCGCGACGATGTTCAGGCCCCACGTGGCCATGACGAACATCAGTTGCAGATAGATGAAGCCGGCGCGGTCATGGCCCGCATCGAGGGTTGAGGACGTCACGGCGTCGGCCTGCGCGTAGGGTGGGTTGCGGATGAATGGCGGATGAAGCGCGCCGCCCGCGCGGCGCCGCCGACATGGTAGCGCGGCGGCCCGTCGGGCTCAATGCGATCCCAGGTAGGCCGCGCGCACCTTCGGGTCGGACAGCAGCTGCGCGCCGGTCCCGCTGAGCGTGACGCGGCCGGTCTCCAGCACATAGGCGCGGTCGGCCACGCCCAGCGCCTGGTTCGCCATCTGCTCCACCAGCACGATCGTCAGTCCGTCGTCGCGCAACTGCCGGATGGCCGCGAAGATGTCCTGCACGATCAGCGGCGCCAGCCCCAGCGAGGGCTCGTCCAGGCACAGCAGGCGCGGCCCGCACATCAGCGCCCGCGCCATCGCCAGCATCTGCTGCTCGCCGCCGGACAGCGTGCCGGCCAGCTGGTCGCGCCGTTCGCGCAGTCGCGGGAACAGCGCATAGCCCCGCTCCACGCCGGCCGCGATGGCATCGCGATCCTTGCGCCGCGCATAGCCGCCCAGCAGCAGATTGTCGTAGACGGTCTGGTCGGCGAACACGCCGCGCCCTTCCGGCGACAACGCCAGGCCCAGCCCGACGCGCTGGTGCGCCGGCAGCTGCGTGATATCGCGGTCCATGAAGGTGATACGACCGTCCTGCGCCGGTTCCAGCCCGGCCACGGCCTTGAGCAGCGTGCTCTTGCCGGCGCCGTTGGCGCCGATGATGGTGACGATCTCGCCCGTGCGGATCTCAAGCGACACGTCGCGCACGGCCTGGATCGCGCCATAGGACACGCGCAGGGATTCAAGTTTCAGCATTTCGTTCCCGCCTCAGGCCATGCCGGCCCCGAGATAAGCTTCGATGACCCGCTTGTCGGCCTGCACCTCGGCGGGCTTGCCTTCCGCGATCTTGACGCCGTAGTCCAGCACGATCACATGATCGGAGATCGCCATCACCAGGTCCATGTGATGCTCGACCATCAGCAGCGTGATGCCGCAGGACGCGCTGATGCGCGCCAGCAAGGCGCCCAGCTCGGCGGTCTCCTGAGGATTCAGGCCGGCGGCGGGTTCGTCCAGCAGCAGCAGCGAGGGCTCGGTCGCCAGCGCGCGCGCCAGCTCCACGCGCCGCTGCAGGCCGTAGGGCAGGCTGCCGGCCGGCGTGTCGGCCAGATGCGACAGGCCCACCATGGCGATCAGTTCACGGGCGCGCACCCGCGCCAGCCGTTCCTGCTCGCGCGCGCCGGGCAAGCCCAGCAGCGAGACCCAGAAACCGTTCGTCATGCGGCTGTGGCGGCCCAGCAGCACGTTGTCCAGCACCGACAGCTCGCCGAACAGGCGCAGGTTCTGGAAACTGCGGCCCACGCCCAGCGCGCAGATCGCGTGCGGCCGCGCGCCGGCGATGTCGGCGCCGCGATAGCGGATCACGCCGCTGTCGGGCAGAACCACGCCGCTCAGCATGTTGATCAGCGTGCTCTTGCCGGCGCCATTGGGGCCGATCAGCGCATGCACATGGCCGCGCCGCAGGCAGAACGAGATGTCCTGCGCCGGCTTCACGCCGCCATAGGATTTGCACAGGTTCTCCACCACCAGCAGCAGGTCTTCCCGCGCGGGCGCGCAGGGCTTGGCGGCGCCTGGCGTCGCCGTCGCGGCGGGCGGCGGCGCGACGCCCGGTTTCGCGTCCGCCTCGTCGACTCGGCGCGGACGGCGCGCGAACAGGCCCATCACCCCGCCCGGCATCACGTACAGCGCGAACAGCAGCAGCGCGCCGTAGAAGAAATGCTGCACGGACGGCCAGCGCGCCAGCAGCGCGTCCACCACGGTCAGCACGATGGCGCCGACCGCCGGCCCGGCCTTCGAGCCCGCGCCGCCGAACAGCACCAGCAGCAGGATGAAGATGGACAGGTTGAAGCTGATGAAATCGGAATTGATGTACTGGTTCTGCTGCGCCACCAGCGCGCCGGCAATGCCGCAGGTCACGGCCGCCACCACGAAGGCGATGACCTTGGCGCGATAGACCCGCACTCCCACCGACGACGAGGCGATCTCGTCGGCCTGCACCGACAGCAACGCGCGGCCGAAGCGTCCTTGCAGCACGTTGGCCAGCAGCAGCTGCGTGGCCACGCACAGGATCAGCGCGAACCACACCCATTGCTGGTTGCTGAGCGGATTGCCGTTCCAGGTCGGCGGCAGGATGCCGAACAGGCCCGACGGGCCGCCAAACACGTCCACCCATTCGGTGATGATCTTTTCCATCACGATGCCGAAGGCCAGCGTCACCATCGCCAGGTAGGGGCCCTTGACCCGCAACGACGGCAGCGCGATCAGCACGCCGAACACGCCCGCGACCACGGGCGCGGCCGCCAGCGCCAGCCAGGGATCCACCTGCCAGCGCGAGGTCAACAGCGCCGCGGTGTAGGCGCCGGCGGCGAACAGGCCCGCCTGCCCCAGCGACTTCTGCCCGGCATAGCCCACCAGCACGTTCACGCCGGCCGCGCACAGGTAGTACACGCAGGACATGAACAGGATGCGCAGGTAGTAGTCGTTGTCCACCAGCGCCGCGCAGGCGGCCAGCGCCGCCGCCACCGCCAGGGTGGCCAGGGTTTGTCCGCGCCGCGTCATACCTTCTCCACCAGGCGCTTGCCGAAGAGGCCCGTGGGACGCACGGCCAGCACCAGGATCACCAGCGCGAAGATCGCCACTTCGCGCCACTGCGACTGCCACAGGTTCACATAGGATTCCAGCAGGCCCAGCACGAAGCCGCCCAGCACGCAGCCGCGCGGATTGGTCAGGCCGCCGATCATGGCGCCGGAAAAGCCCTTCAGGCCGATCGCCAGCCCCATGAAGATCGAGGCCGAGGTGATCGGCGCCACCAGGAAGCCGGCCAGGCCCGCCAGCGCCGAGCTGGCGAAGAAGGCGCCGATCATCACCGCGTTGACGTTGATGCCCATCAGGTTGGCCACCGCCGGATTGGCGGCGACCGCGCGCATCGCGCGGCCCAGCATGCTGCCGTTCATGATGCGGTCGAACGCCAGCATCACGATGACGGCCACGGCCAGCAGCAGCAGCTCCTGCGTGCGCACGCCCGCGCCGAACACGCGGATCACCTCGTCGCCGAACGGCGCCGGCACCGTCACGGGCGCCGGCCCCCACACGGCGAAAGCCGCGCTTTGCAGCAGGATGCCGAAGCCCAGCGTGCTCATGACCCAGGCCATGCCCGGCCGCGCGGCGAAGGGCCGCACGCCGAACACATACAGCAGCACGCCCAGCAGCCCCATCGCCAGCGCCGCCGCGACGGCGGCCAGCAGATACTGCCAGCCGGTCAGGTCCAGCCCCGTGAAGGCGGCCGTGGTGGCCGGCTTGCCGGCCAGCAGGAACAGGGCCCCCACGCCGACGAACGCGCCCACGGACACGAACTCCCCATGCCCGAAATTCAGCGTGCGCGTCGTGGTGAAGGTGATGCTGAATCCCAGCGCCACCAGCGCATACGCGCCTCCCACGGCGAGCCCGCTGACGAGCGCCTGCAACAACGTCGCCATCATGATGGCCCCCTCTTCTTTCCCGGCCCCGCGCTTACTTGGCGCCGGCGCGCGTCACGTCGTCCGCGTACGGAACCAGCTTGCCATCCTGCCAATGCGCCCACTTGTAGTCGCCCACCAGCAGCGCGTCATGCCCCGTCGGCGAGAACGGCTTGGTGTAGGTCTTCATGGCGCCGTCATACGTGCCTTGCAGGTTTTCCAGCGCCTGGCGCAGCTTGTCGCCATCGGTGGAGCCGGCCTGCTTGACCGCCATGGCCATCAGATGCATGCCGTCATAGGCATGCGCCAGGAAGCCGAAGGCGGTGGGCGAGGTCATCTGGCCCGAGACGCGGTCGTACAGCTTCTGCTGCGCCGGCGAACGGTTGTCGGTGATGGTGCGCAGGAAGAACGGCTTTTCCGACAGCGTCTTGCCGGCCGTGTCGTAGAACGCGATGTTGTCGGCGGCCCAGGACGTCAGCGTCAGCGGGAACCAGTTGATCTTCTCCATGCTGCGGAACACGTGGGCGATGGGCGTGCTCTGCGCCCAGATCACCACGGTATCCACGCCGGCCGATTTCAGCTTGTTCAGCTGCGAGGTCATGTCGGTGTCGGCCACGCCGAACTTCTCCACCGCCACGGCCTTCACGCCCTGCGCCGCGCCCACTTCCTCCAGGTCCTTGAGCGCGCTCTGGCCGTAGCCGGTGGTCTCGATCATGAAGCCCACGTTCTTGACCTTGGGATTGCGCTTCAGGTAGCCGATCACGCCCTCGACCTGTTCGCGGTCGACCATGCCGACGCGGAACATGTAGTTGTCGGCGCCGGCGCGCATGGGCTTGGTGATGTCGGTGCCCGAACCGATGGCGCCCATCACCGGCACCTTCTTCTGGTTGGGAATGTGCTTCCAGGCCAGCGCGTTGCCCGAATTGGTCGGGCCGAACACGGCCACGACTTTTTCATTGTCGATCAGGTCCGTCATGTTCTGGATCGACTTTGGCGGCTGCGACAGGTCGTCGCGCACCACCAGCACCACCTTGCGGCCGAGCAGGCCGCCGGCGGCGTTGATGTCCTCGATGGCGGTCTTCAGGCCCAGCACCGCGGCCTGGCCGCTCTGTGCCGAGGGCGAGGCAGACAGGTCGCCGTTGAAGCCGATCTTGATGTCCTGGGCCAGCGCCTGCTGCGCGCCCGCGGCCAGCGCGATGCAAGCCGCCGTTCTGGAAAGACGGGAGAGGATCCCCTTGGTGTTCATCGTTGTCTCCTGTGTTTTTTATGGAAGGTGCTGCGTGTCGATGAAGAATTGCGGCCCGGCGTGGCCGGGCCTGTCGCTAGACCGCCAGGAAGCCGCCGTCCACCGGCAGCGACACGCCGGTCACATAGCGCGCCATGGACGAAGCCAGGAAGACCACGGGGCCGACCAGGTCGTCGGGCTGCCCCACGCGGCCCAGCGGAATGCGTTGCATGAAGCTGGCCAGCTTGGCCGGATCCTCGCGCGTGGACGCGGTCATCGGCGTCTCGATCACGCCCGGCGCGATGGCGTTCACGCGGATGCCGTCGGCGGCCAGGTCGCGCGCCAGCGACTGCGTCAGCATCTTCACGCCGCCCTTGGACGGCGAATAGCCCAGCGCCGCGCCCACGCCCGCGAACGAGGCGATCGAACCCACGTTGATGATCACGCCGCGCGTGGCGCGCAGCGCGCCCAGGAAGGCGTGGATCATGTTGAAGCTGCCGTTCAGGTTCACGTCCAGCACGCGGCGCCAGTTCTCGGCCGCGCGCGGGCTGTCCAGGCCTTCGCGGATCAGGATGCCGGCGTTGTTGACCAGCACGTCGATCGGTCCGGCATGCCGCTGCACGTCGGCGGCGGCGGCCGCGCAGGCTTGGGCGTCGGTCACGTCCAGCGCCAGGCTCCAGGCCTGTCCGCCCGCGGCGATGATGGCGTCGGCGGTGTCGCGCGCGCTGTCCGCGCGCAGGTCCGCCGCCATCACGCGCGCGCCGGCGGCGGCCAGCCCCAGCGCCAGGGCGCGGCCGTTGCCCTGCCCGGCGCCGGTCACCAGCGCCAGCTTGCCTTGCAGCAGTCCTTCCTTGTCCATGTGCTTCTCCGTCGCGTTCAGCGGATGCGGGGCGCGCGCGTCGCGCGCCTGGCGGCCCGGCTCATGCCTGGGCCTCGGCTTGCGCGGCGCGCGCGGTCTTGCGGTTCGCCAGCAGACCGGCGATGCTGCGGCCGGCGATATAGCCGAAGGTCAGCGCCGGGCCCAGCGTGATGCCCGCGCCGGGATAGTTGCCGCCCATGATGCTGCAGGCGTCGTTGCCCACCGCGTACAGGCCGTCGATGGCCGCGCCGCCGGCATCGGTCACGCGCCCCTCGGCGTCGACCTTCAGGCCGGCGAAGGTGCCGATGTCGCCGATCATGACCTTGATCGCGTAGTACGGTCCCTGTTCGATGGGCGCCACGCAGGGATTGGGGCCGTGCAGCGCATCGCCCTGGTAACGGTTGTAGGCCTTGCTGCCCTTGCCGTGGAGCGGATCGCGGCCCAGCCGCGCTTCGGCGTTGAAGGCTTCCACCGTCTGGCGCAGGCTGCCGGCATCGATGCCGGCGCGTTGCGCCAGCTCGGCGACGCTGGAGCCGCGCAGCAGGTAGCCGGTCTGCAGATAGCGCTTGATCGGCATCGGGAACGGCGCGGCGCTGCCCAGGCCGTACTTGCGCAGCGTCTTGTGGTCGCAGACCAGCCAGGCGCAGATCTCGCCGCCGTCCTGGCAGGCGCGCACCATGTCCTGCACGAAGTCGTGATACGACGCGCCCTCGTTGGTGAAGCGGCGGCCGTTGCGCGTGACGGCGATGACGCCGGGCTTGGCGCGGTCGATGAAGTGCGGCATGTAGCCGGGACTGCCGTCCTTGCGCGTGACCACCGACACCGGCACCCAGGCCGCGGCGTTGGGCAGGCTGGTGTTCACGCTGCCGCCCGCGCTCTCGGCCAGGCGCAGGCCGTCGCCGGTATTGCCCGAGGGCGACGGCGAATAATGCTCGACGCCGGTGGGCGCGTGGGCGTAGAGCTGCTTGCGCCGCTCGATATCGTAAGGAAAGCCGCCCGCCGCCAGCACCACGGCGCGCGCGGCGCGCACGCGCACCGATGCGCCATCGCGCTGCACCACAGCGCCTTTCACCACGCCGTCCTCGATGATCAGCGACTTGGCCGGCGCGTTCAGCCACAGCGGTATGCCCAGCTTGAAGGCGCTGGCCGCCAGCCGGCCCGCCAGCGCATTGCCGTTGGTCAGCGTCATGCCCCGGCCATGCTTGAGCACGTCCAGGAAATGGCGCGACAGGCGCTTGGCCACGTACCAGGCCGAGGCCAGCGAACGCGTGGCGCGCATGAAGTGCACGATTTCCTTGCCCGAGCCCAGCATCATGCCGAACACGGTCAGCTCGGGCAGCGCGGGCGCCAGGTCCTTGACGTGCGCGCCCAGCTTGCGGCCGTCGTAGGGGCGCGCCACCATCGAGCGTCCGCCCTGCTTTCCGCCGGCGGCTTCCGCGTGATAGTCGGGGAACACCAGCGGCATGTCGAACTGCACTTCGGTATTGGCGGTGAAGAAGTCCACCGCTTCCGGGCCGTGCGCCAGGAAGGCGTCGACGCGCTCGCCGTTGTAGCTGTCGCCGGCCTCGTGGCGCAGGTAGGCGCGGGCCTCGTCGGGCGTTTCATGGATGCCCTGCACGCGCGCCAGCGCGGTGCCGGGTATCCAGAGCCAGCCGCCGGAGCGGGCCGTGGAGCCGCCAAAGCGCGGCTCCTTTTCGATGATCAGGACCTTCAATCCGGCGCTGGCCGCGGTGATGGCCGCGGCCATTCCGGACGCGCCCGATCCCACGACCAGCACGTCGCAGTCGTATTGCCGAGTATCTTCCACGTTGTCTCCATACCCACTTATCGCCCCGCCGGGGCTGGCCCGCATCCGCTCGAAACGGACGGGCCTTGTTATGGTTGCGACTGTAGACAGACGGTTCGATAATGTCAATACTGTTCGCTATTAGCGAAACTACCAACATAGACAACTGAGTTCGACAAAGCAAAATGGTAGCCCACACCTCTTCCGGCAAACGCCAGGCGCCCGCGGGCGCGCAGGCCGCCGCGCCCCGGCGCCGCGGCATCCAGTCCATCGAAGTCGGCGGCAAGCTGCTGCTGGCCTTGCTGGAACACTCCTCTCCCTTGCCGCTGGGCGCGCTGGCCAAGGCCGCCGGCATGTCCGGCGCCAACGCCCACGCCTACCTGGTCAGCTATGGCACGCTGGGCCTGGTGCGCCAGGATCCCGCCTCCGGCCACTACGAACTGGGGCCGCTGGCCTTGCAGCTGGGCCTGGCGGCGCTGCACCGGCTCGACCCCATCAAGATCGCCGTGCCCATGACGCGCGAGCTGGCCGAGCGCACCGGGCAGACCATCGCCATCGCGGTGCTGGGCAACCTGGGGCCGGTCATCGTGCACCTGCACGAATCCAACTACCCGATCCACGTGAACATGCGCACCGGCACGGTCATGTCGCTGACCAACACCGCCACCGGCAAGGTGTTCGCGGCGCTGCTGCCGCCCAAGAAGATCGAAAGCCTGCTGCACGAGGACTTCCTGCGCCTGGGCGCGGTGCCCACGCTGAGCCATACCGAGAAGTTCGAGCAGTCGCTGCGCGAGGTGCGCCAGCGCGGCGTCGCGCGCGCGGTGGGCGATCCCATCCCCGGCATCAACGGCCTGAGCGCGCCGGTGTTCGATTCCAATGGCAACGTGGTGCTGGTGATTACCGCGATCGGCGCGGCCGGCGTGTTCGACGCGCGCTGGAACAGCCCGTTGGTCGCGGACATCAAGCGCTGCGCCGACGCGGTGTCGGCCGAGCTGGGCTGGCAGAACGTGGACGCGCGCGCGACGCGGCAATCCTGAAAGCGCAAGGGCCGCGCATGACAGGCGCGGCCCTTGCGGCATGGCGTGGTCCGAAGCTGCCGCGTGCGCAAGCTTGCGGCAGGCGGCATTCAGCGCGTCAGCACGCGATCCAGCGATTCAGTGAAGCGCTTGGCATCCTGGAAGCCCACGACGCGCGCATCCGGCAGCTCCTTGCCGCCGGGTTCGAAGAACATGATGCCCGGCGGGCCGAACAGGCGGAAGCGCTTGAGCAGCGCCCGGTCATCGGCGTTGTTGGCGGTCACGTCGGCCTGCAACAGCAGCATCTGTCCCATGCGTTGCGCGACGCCGGGATCGGTGAAAGTGAAGCGCTCCATCTCGCGGCACGACACGCACCAGTCGGCGTAGAAGTCCAGCATCACCGGCTGGCGGCTTTGCGCCAGCGCGGCATCCAGCTCGGCGATGGTGCGCACGCGCTTGAAGTGCGCCTCGCCAGCGCTTGCCGCGCCCGGCGTGGGGGGGGGGGGGGGGGGGGGGGGGGGGGGGGGGGGGGGGGGGGGGGGG
>NZ_JBICCO010000039.1:0-53476 GCF_043119405.1 Achromobacter sp. 413638 | reverse complement strand
CCCCCCCCCCCCCCCCCCCCCGTGCCGCTCGCGCAGCATGGCGATGAAGACCTTCAGCAGCCGGAAGTCCAGCTGCTCCAGCTTGATGTTCCTACCCACGTTTCCTGTTCCGTCGTAAGGTCGCCAGACCCGCCGGATGCCGGGTCGACGCGGGGATTATAGGAAGTTGCGAATAATGGAAATCGCCTGATCGCGATTGCCGCGCTGTTGCCGCCTCGACTAAGTTTGCAGCCGTGTTCAACAGATGCGGTGTGGTTCAGGATGCAATGGAACCCTTATGGACCTGAAGCGATTCAGGCGGTCTTGTCCCCCGGGCAATGGCAGGGCTTGGGATTGCCCGGTTCGCTGACCGATCGGTTGCGGCGGCTGGGCGAGTTTCGATTGTGCGTGCGGGAGGAACGCACGGATGCCGCCAGCGATGACGAGGCGCGCGCCATGGGCCTGGCGCCGGGCGCGCTCTGCTGGCTGCGTGAAGTGGAAATGTCGGTCGATGGCGTGAAATGCGTGGCGGCGCGCAGCCTGACGCCGCTGGCGGCTTCGTGGGATGCATGGCGCGGCATGCGCGGCCTGAGCGAGCGACCGCTGGGCAGCATGCTGTATGACGATCCCGACGTGTGGAGATCGCCCTTCGAGGTGACGCGGTTGACGGCCGGCTCGGCGCTGTTTCTGATGGCCGACGCGGTGGCGCGGGATGCCGGCGCAACGTCGCCCGGGCTGTGGGCGCGCCGTTCCCTGTTCTGGCGGCGGGATCAGCCGCTGCTGGTGGCGGAATGTTTCCTGCCGGGTTTCTGGGTCCTGTCCGCCCGCGCGTCGCGCAGCGACGGCGCGGGAGACGGACCGGGCTACTGAAACAGTTCGCTCTCGACGCAAAATGCGACCAATTCCTGGTCGGTCTGCACGTCCAGCTTGCGCATGGCCGATATCTTCTGGCCGCTGACGGTCTTGACGCTGCGCTTCAAGGTCTCCGCCACCTGCATCATCGATTCTCCCCGGATGAAGTGGCGCAGCACTTCGAATTCCTTGGGCGACAGGCTGTTGATGCGTTCGCCGATGAATTTGCTGCGCGCGTCCACGGCGCCATCGCGCAGGAAACCGGGCGGGTAGTACCTGCGGCCGCTTTGCAGTGTGCGCAGCGCGGTCACGATCTCGGCGAGGTTGTCGCGCTTGAGCACCACGGCGGCGACGCCGGCGTCATAGAGCGCCGAGATGATCATGGGGTTGGACACCATGGTCAGCACCAGGACCTGGACCTTGGGGTAGTGCCTCACCAGGTACTTGACCAGGCGCATGCCGTCGCCGTAGGTATCGTCGCCCGGCATCGAATAGTCGGTGACGACGACGTGCGGCGGGTCTTGCGTCAGGTGCCGGACCAGGTCGGTCGGGCTGGACAGGGCGCCGACGACGTCGAAACTCAGGTCCTTTTCCAGGAGGTCGCGCATGCCCATCAGAACGAGCGGGTGGTCGTCCGCCAGGACAATTCGAAGTCTATCCATGTGGAAAAAAGGGGTCAGATAGTGCGGGGCTGAGTTATTACCGCGCATTCTGCATCAACCGTCAAACTTGGACCAGGAACTTTCGAAGCTCCTGCATCAGCCTGGCCGCTTCCTGGAGGGCTTTCCGGTTCGCGCTGTCGCGCTTGAGCTGGGCCTCGACGGCCTCGAAGCCCGCCGACAGGCTGTTCATCTTGACCATCACCAGCGCGCCGCGCATCCGGTGCATGGTCTGCAGCACCGCCAGCACGTCCTGCCGCCCGAGCGCGGCGTCGATCTTGGCCAGGTCGGCGTTCATGGTGTCGAGGAACAACTCACGGTACTTGGCGGGAACCTGTGGCGCCTCGGTGGCAGGAGCACTGGCCTGGACCTGTCTGGAAGCGGAAGCGGGAGCGGGGGGCGAGGCAAGCAGGAGCGTCGTCATGGCGGGCTTGGGTTCGGGACTGGCGGGGGGCGTGCGGCCCTTGGCCACGCCGCGCAGGAGTTGGCGCAGCGTGCGCAACTCGATGGGCTTGACCATCCACGAGCTCATGCCGGCCGCCATGCAGCGTTCCTCTTCGTCGCGCATGGCATTGGCGGTCACGCCGATGATCGGTATGACGGCGCCCTGGGCGCGCAGCGCGCTGGCCAGTTCGTAGCCGTTGAGCTTGGGCATGTTCACGTCGGTGAGCAGGGCGTCATACTGCGTCAGGGGCCAGAGCGACAAGGCATCCGCGCCATCGGATGCGACGGTGACGGTGCAGCCCAGCTGTTCCAGCTGGTTGCGCAGGGTGGCCTGGTTGATCGGATTGTCCTCGGCCACCAGCACGCGCAGGCCCAGGGCCTGGAACTCCGGTTCCGCCGGCTCGGCGGATGGCGTGGCCCTATCGCCGCGTAGCAGCGCCTGGATGCCGAAGCCGATGCTGTCCAGGCGATGTCCGTCCAGCGCGTCCGGGCCGTACTCGCCCCGGACGCCGGGCTCGCGCGCGCTCAGGTAGCGGCCGCCCCAATCGGATGGCGGGCCGTCTTCGGCGCGCAGCACATCCAGCAGCACCTCGTCGGACTCGGTCGCCGGCGGCGGCACATGCGGCGCTGGCGTGGCGTGGGCGCCCCACATCGTCAGCCACAGGCAGACCTGTTCACTCAGTTCGCGGTGCGGGCTGCGCACGTGCACGCGCGCGCCGGCCAGGTCGGGCGTGGTCGGAGCGGGACCCGCCGCGGGCTTGAGCGAGAGCGCCATGGAAAAGCTGCTACCCAGGCCCAGCTCGCTGGTGACGCGTATCCAGCTGTTCATCAGCTTGGCCAGCCGGGCGCAGATGGACAGGCCCAGACCCGTGCCGCGCACCGTATGGCTGGCGCTGTCGATCTGGTAGAACGGCAGGAACAGCTGCGATTGCTCTTGCGCGCCGATGCCGATGCCTGTGTCCACCACCTGCAGGGTCAGCAGTTGGTTGCCGTTGGGCTGGTCCACCGCGCGCAGGCGCACGATGACGTGGCCCGCCTCGGTGAATTTGATGGCGTTGCTGACCAGGTTGGCGAGGATCTGGCGGATGCGGCCGGCGTCGCCCGTCACCCAGGGCGCCACGCCGGTATCGACGCAGGAGAACAGCAGCAGGCCCTTTTGGTGCGCCAGGGCGGCATAGGAGCTGGTACAGCTTTCGATCAGTTCGCGCGGATCGAAGACGGTGGATTCCAGCGCCAGCTGGCCGGATTCGATCTTGGTGATGTCCAGGATGTCGCTGATCAGCTGCAGCAGGATGGAGGACGAATTCTGGATGCGTTCGAGATGCTGGCGCTGTTCTGCGTCAAGGTCGGTCATGCCCAGCAGTTCCAGCGTGCCCAGCACGCCGTACAGCGGCGTGCGGATCTCGTGGCTCATTGTCGCCAGGAAGGTCGACTTGGCTTCGCTGGCCTTGTCCGCGTCGCGCTTGGCCTGGGCCAGTGTGCGTTCGATTTCCGCGCGCGCGCTGATGTCGGCAAAGGCGCACAGGATGACATCCTGCTTCTTGTAGCGCGTCGGTGCATAGGCGACGAACAGTGGCCTGCCGTCCTGGGCCAGGAAGGTTTCAAAGGTGCCGGGCTCGACCGCGGCCAGCGCCTTGTCCAGCAGCGTGCGCACCGAGGCGGACGGGGCCAGCGGCTGGCCTGACTGCGCGCCCAGCCATTGCTGGGCGAGGGCGTTGCTGAACAGCACCTCGCCCTTGAAGCGGGTCAGCAGGCACAGCGCGATCGGCGCGGTCTCGATCAGGGTGCGGCTGAAGGTTTCGCTTTCGAGGATGTCGCGCTGCGCGCTCTGCGCGGGCAGCAGCACGCGGCGGTTGTACCAGCGGCCATAGCCGAGGCCGCCGACGATGCTCAGCAGCAGCAGCAGCGCGACGCTGACCGGCAGCCACAGATTGTCCTGGAAGAAGCCGCGGTAGCCGACGCGGTAGTAGGCGGTCCATGCGCCCGAGTCGTCGATGACCTTGAACACCAGGCCGTCCGCCGTGTAGTGCAGCCCGGGCTCCTGCGCGTCGGGTAGCGGACCTTCGCCCAGCAAGAGGCCGCCATCGTTGCGGGTCAGCCAGAATTCGTCGTACAGGCCGGAGGGCAGGATGCGGTCGAAGATGTTGATGCGGTCCCGGTGGAGCAAGGTGGCGATGTAGACATCGGGCGGGGAGCCGGCTTCGGCCCGCCAGACGCCGGACGGCAGGCCGGCCGGCAGCAGGCCGATGATGCGGTTCGGGCTGGCCGGCGCGGTGAACCACTGGACCTGCGTGCGTTCGTGCAGGTCGGCGGGCGCATGCAGGTCGATCAGGCGCTGTTCGACGATGTGGTTCAGTTCGATCTGCTCGCGGATGGCGTCGACCGAGGTCAGGTAGGTGCTCTGGCTGAGCGGGCGGAAGCTGGACGGCATGTCGAGCGCCGGCACGCTGATGCTGACGCTGTCGCTGGCATTGACCAGGAAGGCCGCCGCCGCGGGATAGTAGGTGGTCGGCCAATAGGTGGAGTAGTAGGCCGACAGGTAGCTGCCCATGGCTGACAATTGCGCCTGGTCGCGCGTGCAGTCGGCTGACAGGCACGATACGGTGAAGGGCGTTGAAAACAGCGGCCGGCGGCCCTCGTAGAATGCCGTGCCCTGGCGCTCGGACGGCGGGGTCTCGTGCCACGAGACGTCCGGGCTGGATGGCGGACCCTGCAGCAGCGCGTTCTGGGTGCGAAAGCCCTGCAGGAAGCGCTCTTCGGCCTCGATGTAGCCCATGAACACCGTGAAGTCCAGCAGCAGCTTTTCTTCTTCCTGCTTGATCAGCCGCTGCCAGCTCCAGAGGATGGCGCTTATCAGGACCAGCGCTATCGGCAACACGCCGAACAGCGCCAGGTTGAGCCGGCGCGATGTGCGGGTAATTCTGCTGAAGGGCGAGTCCTGCATACTGGGTTGGGCGTTCCTATAGGTCCATGTCTGCGTAGAGGCGGGGTTCGTCCGCCAGCAGCGTCGTGAAGTCCATGACGTTGACGGCGGCTGATATGAGAAATCCTTGCGCGCAATCACAGCCTATCTTGCGCAGGTATTCCAGGTCGCTTGAGGTTTCGACGCCCTCGGCGGTGACCTGCAGGCCCAGTTGCCGTCCCAGCTGCACGGAAGACAGCAGCGCGGCGGCGCGAACGCTGTCGTGGGCCGCGCCGCTGACGAAAGCCCGGTCGATCTTGAGTTCGGTGAACGGCGTGGATATCAGGGTGTACATGGAGCTATAGCCTTTGCCGAAATCGTCCTGAGCCAATCCGAAGCCTTTCAGGCGCAGCCGGCTGGCTCCCATGTAGTACTGCCCCGGCACGGAAGTGGTTTCGTCTTCGAGCAGTTCGAAGGTCACGTCCTCGGCCGGCACGCCGCTAGCGGCGACGGTATTGTAAAGCTCATCCGGCAGCAGGGGATTGTCGAGCAGTCGGGTGGGCAGATTGACCGACACCGGCACCTTGAAACCCAGCTTGCGCCAGCGTCGGTAGGCGGACAGCGCGTCTTCGAGCATGCGGGTCAGCAGGGCCTGGTTCAGGCCGTGCCTGTGCACCGCGCCCAGGAATGACGCCGGCAGCATGAAGCCGAATTCCGCATGGTGCCAGCGCGCGAGCGCTTCGGCGCCAACGATGTTGCCGGTGGTCAGGGCCTTCTTGGGCTGGAACCAGGCCTGGATCTGGCCGGTGCGCAATGCCCGCTCCAGGGTCTTGCGATCGAACAGCGCGTCCTGTTCATGGCCGGTGACGGGCTCGGACGCCGGATGCCGGTCCAGCCGCAGATGTTGCGCCAGTCCTTGAGCATGTTCCCGGGTCAGCGGCTTGGTGTAGGCGCCGATCACCGCCAGGCCTTTTTCCTTGGCCATGAGGCTGACGCTGTTCATGATGCGGCGCGAGCAGGCGGTCGTGATGGCAAGCATGGGGTTCAGGCGCAGTTGCGCCAGTTCGCTGATGAGCTGCACGCCGTCCATGCCCGGCATGCTGAGATCCATGAGGATGAGGTGGTACGCATGATGGCGGGCCAGCGTCAACGCCTGTTCGGCGGTATGGGCCGTATCCACCTGGGTGAAACCGGCTTCTTCCAGCAGGCCGGACATCTGGGCGCATTGGAATTCATGGTCGTCCAGTACCAGGACCTTGTATTCGGATAGCATTTCAACTCCGAGGGACTTTCACCGCTTGCAGTGTCTGGCGCAAGACATTCAGAGGTAGGGGTTTCACCAGCAGGCTGGTCATGCCCGCGTTCATGCCCCGGCGTTGTTCGTCGGGGAAGGCATTCGCCGTGATGCCCAGGATAGGCTGCTGATAGCCGCGCTCGCGCAGGATCCGCGTAAGCTCGTAGCCGTCGACCAGGGGCATGTTCAGGTCGGTCAGCACGGAATCGAACGACAGGGCGTCCGGCAGCGCCAGCGCTTCCTGGCCGTTGCTGGCCGTGACGACGGTGCAGCCCAGGTGCTCCAGCTGCTCGCGCAGGATCAGCTGGCTGATGGGGTTGTCTTCGACCACCAGCACGCGCAGGTCGACAAGTTCGTGCTTGGCCGGCTGACCGTAGCTCGTGACGTGCGCGGAACGGCCCAGGGCCAGCCGCAGGGCATGCGCGATGTTGGACAGGCTGTAGCAGCTGGCGAACCAGGTCCGCCTGCCATCCTCCACGCGCGGCTTCATGCCGGGCGGATGCGTGATTACGGTGGGGCCTGTCCAGTGAGCGGGTTCCGGCGCGTACGGCCATGCCCGCAGCAGAACGGCGGTGTCGACGCGCGGGCTGCCTGCGGGAGGATAGGGCACCGCCGCCGCGCCCCAGCGCCGGAGCCAGCCGCACAGGTTCGAGACGATCTCGGGCACCGAGCTTTGCACGTAGATCATGGCGTTTCCGGACAAAGATACCGGCGCTTCGGCGGGGTCTTCCGCGGTCGGCAGCGTGATTTCGAAGGTGATACTGGTGCCCAGCCCGAGCTCGCTGACCGCGGTGAGCGAGCCGCCCATCATGTCGGAAAGCCGGCTGCAGATGGACAGCCCCAGGCCGGTGCCGGGCAGGCGCACGTTCTTGTCCGTGTCGACCTGGTAGTAGGGTTCGAACAGGCGGGCCTGGTGCTGCGGCGCGATGCCGGAGCCGGTGTCGGCGACCTGGAAGGCCAGGGTCGACAGGCCGCGTTCGCGCCGTATCAGGCGCAGCCTCAGCACGATCTGGCCGGCTTCCGTGAACTTGATGGCGTTGCTCATCAGGTTGTCCAGGATCTGGCGGATGCGCGTGCTGTCGCCATGCAGCGCGGCGGGCGTCGCCGGGTCGGAGATGGCGTAGGTGCGCAAGCCCTTGCCATGGGCGCGCGCGGCATAGCTTGCCGCGACGTTGTTGAGCAGTTCCACGGCCGAGAACGGCGCTTCCTCGAGCGCGACGTGGCCGGCTTCGATGCGGGAAAGGTCCAGCGTATCGTTGACCGTGCGCAGCAGCGTCGACGAGGATTGCTGGATGGTCTCCAGGTATTGCTCCTGCTGTCCGTTCACCTTGGTCAGTGAAAACAGTTCAAGCGTGCCGAGAATGCCGTACAGCGGCGTGCGGATCTCGTGGCTCATGGTGGTGAGGAAGACGGTCTTGGCGTGATTGGCGGCCTCGGCATCGTACTTGGCCTGGAGCAGCGATCTTTCGAATTTCTTCAGCTCGGAAATGTCGCTGATGCCGCAGAGCACCACGTCCTCGCCCTGATAGGTTGTGGGAGCGAATGTCAGGTACGCGCTGCGGCCATCGTCCAGCGTGTATTCGCGGCCGGCCTTTTCGCCTTGGTGGGCGAGGATTTCCGCGCGCCAGCCCGGGGTGTCCTGGAACCAGTGGCGCGCCATTTCATTGGACATGACCAGCGTGCCGTCGCTGCGTCGCAGCAGGCACAGGCCCACGGGCGCGACCTCGATCAGCTTGCGGTTCAGCGACACGCTGTCGGTCAGCGCTTCGTACTGGCGCAGCGCTGGCTGGACCATGTGCCGGCGGATGTAGCGGATCCGCAGCAGCACCAGGGCCAGGATCAACGTCGTGACGACCGCCGCCGTCTTGAGGGTGGCGGCGTGGTCGCGCAGCACTTGCCGCAGCGATGTGTAGTAGACCAGTCGCCAGCCGTCTTCGCCGACCTGCTTGCTCAGGGCCAGGTGCGTCGGCGGCCAGCCGTCGCCCAGCAGACGGAAGGAGTCTTCGCGCTGGTCCGTGACCTCGCCTTCGAACATGGGGGCGCCGGGGCTGTGCATCACGGGACGGTTGCGCTCGTCGAACAGCGAGTACGTGCCGCCGCCGAAATTCGCGGGGTTGACCGCCGCGTCCACGCCGGCGACTTCCAGGCCGATCCAGCCCGACTGCGGATCGCCGATATCAAGCGGCGTGTACAGGAAGAGGCGCTGCGCGGTATCCATCGGCGGATGCAGCCAGATGATGGGCGGATGCCCGTCCTGTCGCGGCGGGATGTCAGTGTGGCGCAGCAGCGTCTGTGTCAGCCATTCCTGGATGCGGGGAGACATGCCGGGCGCCGCGCGCGTGCCGTGCGAGTCGATGCGCATGGTGGCGTTGCGCCGCAGGGACGTGTGGACCATGGTGGCGTTGGCCAGGCCGACGTTCAGCAGGTCGCGCGGCGTCAGCACCAGCGCCCAGTCGTATTGGCCGGGTTCCTCGGGCAGGGGCAGGACTTCGATCTGGCGGGTGTTGCCGAAGTAGCTGGGGGTTTCGGATATGGGCGCCTTGTCGGTGTTGCGCACCGCCGAGGCGAGGATCGAGCGCAGCAGCGATTCTCGCTGGTCGAAGAACAGTTGCGCGTCATAGGCCGCCGCATTCATCTGGCGGCGGTAGCCGGAGACGGCGCTGCTGAAGGTCCAGTGCAGGTACAGGGTGGCGCCCACCACGACGCAAAAGAGCGCGGCCACGGCGAAAAATTGCAGCAGTACGGACGCCGCTCGGGGTGCGTCTTCGGGGGCGGTGGCGGGGGGGCTCAGATCTTTTACCGGCATTTCCTGCATGGTAGGAAGCCGGGCCCCGTCCGGATATGAGAAGAATCTTAAAAACCGGCGAGGCTTTTGAGGGGGATTGTGTGAGGCCGTCGGTGGGCGGAGGCATTCCGCCGGGGGCGAGGTCTTATGGCCATGGTTGCGCGGTCTCTAGGAAAGTTCAGAAAACAACAGTGATTCAGAATTTTCTTGTTCAAGGGGCAGTGCCTGTTGGGCACCATCGGCACGATATCCAGCCACGGCAGAGGCTGGCGGCAGTTCGCCGCGGTTTCCTGGCGCGGCAGCTCAGGCGGGCTGGGGCCACGGCAGGCCCCGCCATTATCGGTATTCGAGGCCAGCATGATCTTCTCACCGGGCTGTCGGCCCGCCCCAATCGAGCGCATCCTTTCCCCATTTCGCACGTGGCGAGTTCCGCTGTCCGGCATGCGCCGCTTTCTCGCAGTCCGGAGTCGCCATGCATGACGAGTCGCGCGCCTGGGCGCTCTATGAAGACTCGGTGCTGTTGAGATTCCAGCCCGTGTTCACCGCGCAGGGCCAGGTCCATGAGTACGCCGTGCAGGGACGCAGCCGCGCTTCGCCCTGGCAGGGCCTGGCGCCGTCGGGCATGGGCGCCAGCCTGTTGGCCGGCGTGGCGTTCTTCAACAAATACGAGCTGCCCATAGACCTGTCCGTCGAGCACGCCATGGACATGGACGCGGAAGGTGATCCGGCCATGCGCCTGTGCGGCGATCTGGGCATCGCCCTGACCGGCGACGCGCTGTGGGTGAACAGACTGGTCGACCATGATCAAGACGGCCCGCTTTCCGTTCCCGCCCGCCGCGTGACGTTCCTGTTGCCCATGAATATCCGGCTCTGCCGGCAGGCCGAGCTGTTTCTTTGCTATCCCGAATTCAATGCGAAATTGCGCGCGCGCCTTTTGCCCACGGCCATCGGCGGCGTACCGTCCACGCATGGCGTGTTGCGGGCGCTGGGCGTGCGCGTCGACATTCCCGACGGCTTTTCCGAGAACCAGGCCTTGCAGTGGCGCTTCTTCAGCCTGATGGAGCGCGCCTGGAGCGCCAATCTGCAGCTGGCCGTGCATCGCCTGGACGCGATGCGCGACTTCGCCTGGCTGCGCCGGCATGGCGACCTGCTGTTCCAGGGCTCGGCCCTGTCCTCGGCGCTCAGCCCGGAATGCCTGGACGCCTGGCTGCGCGCCGATGGCAATGCATGGCGCAGCTTCAGTGCCGCCACCACGCGCTGGAGCCAGCCCTGCAGCCTGGCGGCCTGAGGCGCCTCCCTTGGTTGTCACCGTTCGGGCGCGCCGCCTTGCGGCGCGTTCAGGCGTTGACGTCGGATTGCAGGCGTCCCAGGATGAAGCCGTCCACGGCGGCGATCCGGCCGCGCCACAGGGTGGGCTGGCCCGCGATGGGCGTGCCGTCGGCGCTGAAGAAAAGGGCGTCGGCCAGATGGATGTAGTTGGGCAGCGGTTCGGCTGGCTGGGGCTGGCGGAAGACGTCGCCCAGTTCCGCCAGCGAGGCGCGCACCGCCTGGCGAGTATCGTTCGCCTGGCCGTCCAGCGCGTCAGCGAAGCCCGAGGCGAAGGTGTCGAAATACTCGGCGCCCGACACGATCGAGCCCGACACCAGCATGCCGCCCATTTGCAGCGTGACGCCGATGCTCTTGAGCTGTCCGCCGTTGTTCACCAGATTCACGAGGAACTGCAGAAACGCGTCGGCCTGGGGGACTGGGGCGGAAACGGGGGCGTCGTCGGGGAGGATGTCTGAGCTCATCGGGATTCTGGAGACAGGTGTGGGCGCGCGGATCAGCCGCGTGCGGGACTCACAAGATACCCGAAGGCCGGCGCAAAAATCCATGGCACATCTCCAAATCAGGGATCAAGGCGACAGAAGCGCCGCAGCTTCGCGCTTTCGCTTGCCGGCCGGTGGATTATCTTGCCAAGCTGCGGGTTCTTTCGCCCGCGGTCTGGGGCCCGCCGCAACGGCATCGGGCCTCGTCTTTTCCGAATTCTGCTCAGGGATCATCATGACTCGCATGGATGGATTGGGAATGTCGGCCGACGCGGGGATCGCGTCCTCGGCCGTGCGTGGCGGTGTTGCGGGCGGAGCGTTCCGCTCGGCGTTCCAGGATGCGCAGCTGCGCGCGGCGCCGGCATTCGCGGGCGGCGTGTCGGGCGCGGTCCGGGCCGCGTCTTCGGACGCAGAACGGGAATTCATGGAATTCGCCGGCATGTCCCTGCAAGACAAGATGCTCTATTCGGCCTTGGCTTCGCTGGGCATTTCCAAGCAGAAGTTCGACGCCATGTCGCCGGCCGAGAAGCAGGAAGTGCTGAAGAAGGTCGCGCTGCTCATGGAGCAGATGACGCGCGCCGAAACCGAAGGCCGGAAGTCGGTCTAGCCTGTTCAGGCGCTGCGCGCCAGGCCGCGAGCCAGCCGTTCGCCGGCGACCCGTAGTCGCTCGATGAGCGCGGCGGGCTCCAGGACCTGGAATTCCACGTCCAGCGCCATCAACCAGTACGTGAGGCTGTCCAGAGACGCCGCGCTGCAACGCAGCAGGCAGCGGGCGTCGTCGACCTCATCGATCTCGCCGGCGGCGGACGGGATGCGGGCGGCCATGGCCGCTCGTGGCGCATGCAGCACGATGCGCGCGTGCGCCGGATAGGCGCCGAGTCGCAGCGTGCGCGATACGTACTCGCGCAGGTCTCCCCCGCCAGGCGAGGGACGCGGCGCGAAGTGCGCGCCCGTGGTCGCCGGCCCGGCAATGCGGTCCAGGCGGAAGATGCGCCAGTCATCGCGCGCCGGATCCCAGGCCACCAGGTACCAGCGCTGGCTGGCGTGCGCCACGCCTTGCGGTTCCACCATGCGCGAGCTGGCCTGGCCGCGCCCATCCTGATAATCAAACGCCACCCGCAATTGATCGCGGCAGGCCGTCGCCAGCGTGGCCAGCAGCGCCGCGTCCACCGTGGGGCCATGCGGCTCCAGCGGCACGACGGCGGCGCGCAGCGCGTCGGTGCGCCGGCGCAGGCGCGCCGGCATGACCTGTTCCAGCTTGATCAGCGCGCGCAGCGCGGTTTCCTCGATGCCGCCCACCGAGCCGGCGGCCGCCGTGCGCAGCGTGATGGCAACCGCCAGCGCTTCCTCGTCGTCCAGCAACAGCGGCGGCAGGGCCTTGCCGGGACGCAAGGCATAGCCGCCGGCGATGCCGCTGCTGGCGTGGACGGGGTAGCCCAGCTCGCGCAGCTTGTCGATATCCCGCCGCAGCGTGCGCGGATGCACCTCCAGCGTCGTGGCCAGCTCCGGACCGCTCCAGTGGCTGCGGGTTTGCAGCAGCGACAGCAGGCGCAGCAGGCGGTGGGTGGCGGTGAGCATGGCGCGCGTGGCGAATGATGGGGGGAGCGGATTGCGAGATGCAGAATGCCGGATGATATTGAGGACAGAATTTGTCCGCAATGGATTCTACAGTGCTCAGAGTTGGCCCGGGCGTTTCCTGTCCCGGTCCCGTTCAACGGAGCATTGTCCATGTCCATCGTCTTGTATTGGCACCCCATGTCCAGCGCCTCTCCCATCGCCAGCGCCCTGGCCGAGCTGGATGTGGCGCACGAGCGCGTCCTGATCGACCTCAAGGCCGGCGAGCAGCGCCGCCCGGAGTTCCTGGCTCTCAATCCCAACGGCGCGGTGCCGACGCTGACGGTGGACGGCGCGCCGATGTTCGAGGCGCTGGCGATCCATTTGTGGCTGGGCGAGCGCTACGGCGTGGAGCGCGGGCTGTGGCCGGCGGCCGATACGCCCGAACGGCTGCAGGCCATGTCGTGGTGCGCCTGGTCCTACGTTACCTACGGCGCGGCGGTGTGGAGCCTGAGCACGGCCCTTCATCCCCGCGACGGGGAACAACGCGACGAGCAGCAGGCCAAGCGCGCGCTGGCGCAGCTGGACCGGCTGCTGGCCGTGCTGGATGGCCATTTGGCCAAGCAGGCCTGGATCGTGGGCGCCTCGTATTCGCTGGCGGATCTGGTGGTTGGCTCGGTGCTGGGCTACACCGCCTTTCTGGGCGCTCCGATTGCCTCGCATCGGCATGTCCAGGCCTGGCTGGACAAGGTGCAGGCGCGGCCAGCGATGCGGTTGGAACAGGGCTGAGCGCCACCGGCGCGGCGCAAGCCTCGACGCCGGCCCTGTCCGATTTCGGGGAAGCGCGGCGGCTTCCCCCGCGCGGTGGCCGTGTCCTCAGCGCAGCGGCATCGCCACTGGCCGCAGCGGCGCCGCGTCGCCGCCGCGGATCTTCAGCGGGCCGCCGATGAAGGCGAACTCGTAGACCTGGTCGCGCGACAGCTCATCCAGCGCGGCCAGCTCAATGATGGGCACGCCCTGCTGCGCCAGCAGATAGGTGTGCAGCGGCACGTAGTCGTCGGCCACCTCTGACGGGAAGGTCTCGAAGCTGAGGTTGTCGGCGCCCAGGATCATGGCGCCGCCTTCCTCGACCAGGTAGCGGGCGGCGTCCAGGCCCATGCCGGGCGGCTTGGCCATGTAGGCGGCCGGGTCGTTGTACAGCTTCATGCGGCCGGTGCGGATCAGCACGATGTCGCCCTGCCGCAGCTCGGTCTTCTGCCGCGCCAGCGCGGCCTTCAGGTCCTGGCGGGTGATGCGGTACTGGTCCGGCAGCATGTCCACGCCCTTGAGCGCGGCCACGTCGATCAGCACGCCGCGCGCCACCAGCGGCGGGAATTTCTCGATGCCGGTGCGCTTCCAGCCGCGATCGCCCAGATGTTCGTCGGCGCGAAAGCCGTTCCAGATCTTGCCGTGGATGCCGAAGTGGTTGAGCGCGTCGATGTGCGTGCCGGTGTGGCTGTACATGGAAAAGGCCGTGCCGGTGTAGCTGCGCACCGCGTTCATGTCCTTGCCCACGCCCATGGGATCGTCGACCTCGGTGCCGCGCGGCGTGTGGGTCATCCAGAATTGATAGCGGGGATCGCCGGCGTCCTGCCAGCTGGGCATGCCCATGTAGTACTCGGTGGCCAGGTCATAGACCTTGCCGCCGGTCACGCGCGACATGACGGCGGCGCGCGATTCGGGCGTGATCAGGTTCAGCCGGCCAATTTCGTCATCCGGGCCCCAGGGGCTGATGCCGACCTCCTGGCCGGGAGCGGGCGCGCGCGACGGCGCGCCGTGCGCATGGGCGTTCAGGCTGAGGGCGGCGCCGAGCGCCAGGCCGAGCAGATTGCGGGTAAAGCGTGCGTTCATGATGTACCTGTGCAGGTGATGGTCCGCGTGCGCGGACAACGATTAAAAAGGAAGCTGCCCGGTGGTTCCGAGGCGGGAGGATCGGGCTCAGGCCTGGGCCGAGGCCAGCGCTTGCAGGCGCTGGCGCAGCGCGGCCAGCGGCGTGGTCTGCAGCCGGGCCAGGTCGGCGCCGACGATCAGCGTCGGAATGGAACGGATGCCCAGGCGCATGGCGGCGTCGCGGTCGGCCTGCACGCGCTGGCGCACTTCCGGGCCCCGCATGCGTTCGGCGAAGGCGGCGCGGTCATGGCCCAGGGCCACCGCGATGTCCAGCAGCACGTCGAGATCGCCGATGTTGCGGTGCTGGCTCAGGTGCGCATCCTGGATCGCGTCGAACATGTCCCAGTGGCCGGCGTCGCCCGCGACCAGATGGGCGGCCTGGCAGGCCAGCGCGCCGGCCAGGCCGCTGGGGTATTCGAAATTCTCGGCGCGCATGCCTTCGACATCGATGCGGGGCTGGTCCTCATGGCCGAGGCAGGTTTCCCAATGGCCCAGGATCACGCTCTTGGCGCGCACCATCGAGCCGAAGACCTGGACCATCTGTTCGCGGTTGTCCTGCAGCACGAAGCTGCGCTGGCGCACCTGGATGCCCAGTTCGGCGGCCGCCTGGCGCAGCCGGGGAGACATCACATAGCACCAGCTGCAGACCACGTCGTGGAAGAAGTCCACGGTCAGCGGGGCGGAAGCGGGGGAGGGATTCATGTTGGCGTCCTTGCGGTTTCAATGGACGCCAGCTTACGGACCGCCAGGCGCGGCAGTAAGCCCATGACGGTTGCGACTCTATTCGCTGGGCGTCAAGAATCGCCGGACAGGGTGGCGGGCAGATGCTCGGCCAGGAAGTCCACGAAGGCCTTAACCTTGGGCTGCAGGTGGCGGCTGGTGGGATAGACCGCGTAGACGTGCCGGGGCGCGGCTGGCAGGTCCGGCAGCACGCGCGCCAGGCGGCCATCGGCGATGGCCGGGTCGGCCAGGAACGAGGGCAGCGCGCCGATGCCCAGGCCGGCGACCAGCAGGTCGCGCAGCATCAGGCTGTTGTTGACCTGGACGAGGTCCTGGCCGGCCGCCGCGTCCGAGGCCTGTCCGGATTCCTCGACCGAGGCGGCGCCATCCGCCAGGCTGTAGCTCAGGATCGCATGCCCGCGCAGCGCGTCCGCGTCGCGAGGATGGCCGTGCGCTTGCAGATAGGACGGCGCGGCGCACAGCACCTGCGTCAGCGATACCAGCCGGCGCGCGATCAGGGTGGAATCTTCCAGCTGCGCGCGCAGCCGGATCGATACGTCGAAGCCCTGGCCCACCGCGTCCACCAGGCGGTCTTCCATGGACAGGTCCAGGCGCAGCTCCGGGTACTGCCGCAGGAAGCGCGCCAGCAGCGGCGACAGCACGCTCAGCGCGAAGGACAGCGGCGCGTTCACGCGCAGCCTGCCCGAGACGCGCTGGGACTGCTGGCGCACGGATTTTTCCAGCGCGTCCAGCTCGTCCAGCAGCCGGCAGCACTCGGCGTAGTAGGCCGTGCCGGTGTCGGTCAGGCTCATCTTGCGCGTGGTGCGCTGGATCAGCACCGCGCCCAGATGGGACTCCAGGGCCCGCAGCTGCTTGCTCAGGCCAGCGGATGACATGTCCAGGACCTCGGCCGCCTTGGCGAGGCTGCCCAGTTCCACGATGCGCCGGAAGGCGCGCATGTAGTTGAAGGTGTCCATGTCGGGTGCGGAGGAAAACGAATCCCGCGATTCTGCAGCGATCCGCGCCATTCGCCAAACGCGGCGCGGGCGGCCCGGCGCGGCCGTCGTCGTCATGCACGGCATAATCGTGGGACAACGCAACACCAGAAAGGAGGTTTCGCGCATGTCCATCATTCGTTCCTGGCGCACATTCCTGGCCGCCGCGCTGCTCGTGGTCGCCGAAGGCGCCGCCGCCGCGCAGGGCGACGCCGGCACCGAACTGTTGAAGGCCGCCGGCGATGGCGACGTGTTGCGGATCAAGGCCTTGCTGGCCGACGGCGCGCCGCTGGAAGCGCGCGACGAGGATGGCAATACGCCCCTGCTGCGCGCCACGCTGGGCAACCACGAAGTGGCGGCCTCGGTCCTGATGAAGGCGGGCGCCGACGTCAACGCCAAGAACCGCATCGAGGACAGCGCCTACCTGTATGCCGGCGCGCGGGGCTACAACGAGATCCTGACGCTGACGCTGCGCCATGGCGCGGATATCCGAAGCACCAATCGCTACGGCGGCACCGCGCTGATTCCGGCCTGCGAGCGCGGCCTGGCGGAAACCGCGCGCCTGCTGCTGCGCGCCGGGGTCAATCCCAATCACGTCAACAAGCTGGGCTGGACCGCGCTGCTGGAGGCCATCATCCTGGGTGATGGCGGGCCGAAGTACCAGGCGACCGTGCTGGAACTGCTGTCCTTCGGGACCAACCCGGACGTGGCGGACAAGGACGGGCGCAGCCCCCTGTGGCATGCCCGCGAGCGCGGCCAGGACGCCATCGTCGACATGCTGCGCGCCGTTGGCGCGCGCTGACGGCGCTCATCAATGGGGCTGCGGAACGCGCCGCAGAACATAGCGGCGCGCATGCCGGCGTGGCGCGAAACTCAGGTCAGCCTGCCGCGCAGCCGATGCAGGCCCGCGAGGGCCAGCGTCACCCCCGCCCAGGCCAGCGCCAGCGGCACGGGCGAGCCGAAAGGCAGCCACGACGTCGCCGCCAGCAGCAGCCCCAGCAGGCTGTAATAGCCCAGGCTGAACAGCGCGCCGGCCCGGCCCAGGCAGTCGCCGTAGCGTCGCAGCGCCGGCCCCAGCAGGTTGGGGATGGCCATGCCGTAGCCGGCGAAGATGGGCAGCGCGGCCACGGCCCACCAGAGGCCGGGCATGGGCGCGAGCCAGATCGCCAATCCCTGCGCCGCCACGCCGACCGCCACGCAGCACAGGCCCAGCGCCACCCGCCGCGCGGGGCCTTGCGAGGCCGGCAGGCGCCGGTTCCATAGCGCGCCGAGGGTGCCGGCCAGCGCCACGGCCATGCCGATCCAGCCGAACCCCAGCCACGGCAGCGGCCCTGTCATGAAGGGGCCGGCAGCATAGAACGAGAAGGCCAGCAGGTTCAGGCCGGCCACCAGCATGGCCGTGCACAGCAGCTCGGGGTCGCGCAGCATGCGGCGCGCCAGCCGGAGCATGGGCTGGCGCGCTGCCGGGGCCGTCCGCGTTTCGCCGACCCGCGCCCATCCGGCCGCCAGCAGCAGGCCGGCCAGCGCCGCGATGCCGCCCAGCACGCCGCGAAAACCCGCCTGGTCCGCCAGCAGCTGGCCCGCCAGCGGCCCCAGCGCCGGCGACCAGGACAGCACGGCGCCCAGCATGATGAAGCAGCGGGTCAGCGCCTCGCCCTGCAGGCGGTCGCGCAGCATGGTCTGCGTGGTGATGGAGCAGGTGGCCAGCCCCAGCGCCTGGACGAAGCGCCCGGCCAGCAGCGCCTCGAATCCTGGCGCCCAGGCGGCGCACAGGGTGCCCGCCAGTCCCGTGCACAGGCCTGCCAGCAGCGCCGGCCGCCGGCCCCAGGCGTCGCACAGCCAGCCCCACAGCAGCACGCCGGCGGCGAAGCCCAGGAAGTAGATGCCCATGACGGACTGCGTCAGGGCCGCGTCCAGCCGCCAGTGGCGGGCCAGGTCGGGCAGCGCGGGCGCGAGGATGGTTTCCGCCGCTTGCGGCAGGGCCAGCAGGGCGATGAGCAGGGCCGCCGGCGGCAGGCCGTCGCGGCGGGGGGAAAGAGGGGCCTTCATGATGCGCAACTCAAAAAGTCCCTAGCGTAGCCAGCGCGTCGCACGCAAAATCACGATGTTGAGTCAAAAAACATAGGGAATCGGACAATGCCGATTTACGCCTACGATGCCGTGATCGATCCCGACCAGGCCGCCTGCCCGGTGGTCGGGCTGGGCGTGGACGGCCGCGCGCATGCCTCGGGCTGGCACAGTCACCGGCGCGGACAGTTGTTGTTCCAGGCGCAGGGCAGCATGACGTTGTTCCTGGCCGACCGCGTCGGCGAGCTGGCGCCGTTGCAGGCGGCCTGGCTGCCAGGCGGCTGTGAGCACCGCGTGACGATGCCGGGCGGCTACGCGTTTCGCAGCCTGTTCTTCGATCCGAACGTCTATCCGGGCCTGCCGGCGCAGCCCTGCGTGCTGGACGTCAATCCGCTGCTGCGCGAGCTGATCCTGCGCATCGTCGCCTGGCCCGCCGACGCGCCGCTGGACGCCGCCCGGGCGCGTATCGTAGACACCCTGCTTGACGAGTTCGCGGCGGCGCCGTCTCGGCCCATGCCCCTGCCGATGCCGTCCGACCGCAGGCTGCGCCCCATCGCGGCCGAACTGCTGAAGAATCCGGCCTGCGGCCTGTCGATAGAGGAATGGGGCGGCCGGGTCGGCGCCAGCGGACGGACGCTGGCGCGCCTGTTCATCGCCGAAACCGGCCTGTCGTTCACGCGCTGGCGCACGCAATGCCGACTGTTGCTGGCCCGCGCCCGGCTGGCCGAAGGGGAATCGGTGACCACGGTGGCGCATGCGATGGGCTATGCCAGCGACAGCGCCTTCATTGCCATGCACAGGCGGGTCTACGGCGAATCGCCGGCGCGGTTGTGGCGCCAGTCGGCGGAGCAGGCCGAGGCCGTCGCGGCCAGCGCGCCGCGCCGGCCGCAGCCGGCGCAGCCCTATTGCCCCTGAGGAGTGCGCGGGAAAAGGCGGGGATCAGCGCCGCTGGCGCGCCCGCCGCTCTTCGCGCACGACCAGGGCCACGCCCACCAGCAGCATCAGCGCCAGCCCGTACCAGGTGATGGCATAGACCAGGTGATTGTTGGGGAAGCTGAGCACCGTCAGCCCGCCCACCGGCGCGGTCTTGGGATCGCGCGCGGCGCCGTCCGAGTCGGCGTCGATGAAGTAGGGCGCGACCGGGCCCAGGCCGCGCGCGGCGGCGATGGCCGGCAGGTCGCGGCCGTACCAGAGGTTGGCGGCCGGGTCGTTGTTGCGCAGGAAGCCCTTTCCGGACTCGCCCATGCGCAGCAGGCCGGTCACGCTCGCCGTGGCCGGAGCGGGCGGCGTCAACGCCGCCTGGGTCTTGCGCCACTCTGGCAGCACGAAGCCCCGGTTGACCAGCACGATGTCGCCGCTGTCGAGCCGCAGCGGGGTCATGACCCAGTAGCCGCTGCCCAGTTCCGTGGCGGCCTGCACCAGCGTCTGCTTGTCGTACAGGTAGCTGCCGGACGCCGACACGCGCCGGTACTCGGCGTTGTCCGGGGTCAGGGCCGGCCATTCGGCCGCTCGCGGCGCGGGCACGGGCGCGGCATGGGCGCGCGCGTCGACCTTGGAGATCAGGTCGCGCTTCCAGGCCAGGCGCTCGACCTGCCAGGTGCCCAGGCGCAACAGGCCCAGGAACAGGGCGAGCGCGACCAGGCCCAGGATGACCAGGGTGGTCGCGCTGCGGGGATTTCGGGGGGTATCGCCGGTGGGATCTTTTACTGCCGCCATCAACTTCTAGCCGCCATCAGGGCATATTCCGCATGTCGTGGGTCGACACGGGCATCATGTTGGAATTCAGGTGGTACATGATCCAGATGGATCCGCTGAGGGTGATCACCACCAGGACCAGCGTGAATATTAACGCCAACATGTTCCAGCCGCTTTCCGAGCGGGCGTCCAGGTGCAGGAAGTAAACGATGTGGACCACGATCTGCACCGCCGCGAAGGCCAGTATCACCAGCGCCGTCGTGCGCGAGCTGGGGAACACCTTGTCCATGACCAGCCAGAACGGGATCGCGGTCAGGATGGCCGCCAGCACGAAGCCGGTGACGTAGCCCTTCAAGGTGCCGTGGCCGCCTTCGTCCTCGTCGTGATGGCCGTGGTCGTGATCGTGGCCGGCGTGGCCGCTGTGCGCATTCATGGCAGCACTCCCATCAGGTACACGAAGGTGAACACGCCCACCCAGATCAGGTCCAGGAAGTGCCAGAACATCGACAGGCACATCAGCCGGCGGCGATTCTCGGGGATCAGGCCGTGCCGGCGCACTTGCAGCATCAGCGTCACCAGCCAGACGATGCCGAAGGTGACGTGCAGCCCGTGGGTGCCGACCAGCGTGAAGAAGGACGACAGGAAGGCGCTGCGCTGCGGCCCGGCGCCGATGTGGATCAGGTGGGCGAACTCGTAGATTTCCAGCGACAGGAAGCCCAGGCCCAGCAAGCCCGTGACGGCCAGCCAGCCCTGGGTGGCGCCGACCCGGTCGCGGCGCATCTCCAGCATGGCGAAGCCGTAGGTGATGGACGAGAGCAGCAGCAGCGCGGTGTTCACCGCCACCAGCGGCAGGTCGAACAGGTCGGCGCCGGACGGGCCCGCCGCATAGTTGCGGCCCAGCACCCCGTAGGTGGCGAACAGGCAGGCGAAGATGAGGCAGTCGCTCATCAGGTACACCCAGAAGCCCAGCAGCGTGCCGTTCTTCGGGTGGTGCTCGCCGGGCACGTGGAAGCTCAGCTTCTCCGGCTGCGGGGGCGGCACATGATGGCCGGGCAGGGGCGGGGACAGGGTTTCAGCCATGGTTGCTCAGCAGTCGGGTGCGGGCGTCTTCGCTGCGCACGACCTCATCGGCCGGCACGTAGTAGTCGCGCTTGTAGTTGAAGGTATGGACGATGGCCACGATGATCAGCGCGGCGAAGCTCAGCACCGTCAGCGGCCACATGTGCCAGATCAGCGCGAAGCCCATCACCACGCTCAACCCCGCCAGCACGATGCCGGCCCAGGTGTTTTTAGGCATGTGGATCGGAATGAAGCCGGACGTCGGCCGCTGGTAGCCGTGCTGCTTCATCTGCCACCAGGCGTCCTGGTCGTGCACGCGTGGCGTGAAGGCGAAGTTGTAGACGGGCGGCGGCGAGGACGTGGACCATTCCAGCGTGCGGCCGTCCCAGGGATCGCCGGTGTCGTCGCGCAGCGCGTCGCGGCGGCGGTAGCTGACCACCAGCTGGATCAGGAAGCTGGCGATGCCCAGCGCGATCAGCAGCGCGCCGAAGGCGGCGACCTGGAACCAGATCTGCAGCGAGGCGTCCTCGAAGTGGCTGACGCGCCGCGTCACGCCCATCAGCCCCAGCACGTACAGCGGCATGAAGGCGAAGTAGAAGCCCACCAGCCAGAACCAGAACGAGCACTTGCCCCAGAACGGATCGAGCTTGTAGCCGAAGGCCTTGGGGAACCAGTAGGTGATGCCGGCCATCAGGCCGAACAGCACGCCGCCGATGATGACGTTGTGGAAGTGCGCGATCAGGAACAGGCTGTTGTGCAGCACGAAGTCGGCTGGCGGCACCGCCAGCAGCACGCCGGTCATGCCGCCGATCACGAAGGTGACGATGAAGCCCATGGTCCACAGCATCGGCACCTCGAAGCGGATGCGGCCGCGGTACATGGTGAACAGCCAGTTGAAGATCTTGGCGCCCGTCGGGATCGAGATGATCATGGTGGTGATCCCGAAGAACGAGTTCACGCTCGCCCCGGACCCCATGGTGAAGAAGTGGTGCAGCCAGACCAGGTAGGACAGCACCGTGATCACGACCGTGGCGTACACCATGGACGCGTAGCCGAACAGGCGCTTGCCGCAGTAGGTGGACACGACCTCGGAAAAGATGCCGAAGGCCGGCAGGATCAGGATGTAGACCTCGGGGTGGCCCCAGATCCAGATCAGGTTCACGTACATCATCGGGTTGCCGCCGAAGTCCGCCGTGAAGAAGTTGGTGCCCACGTAGCGGTCCATCGACAGCAGCGCCAGCACCGCGGTCAGCACGGGGAAGGCCGCCACGATCAGCACGTTGGTGCACAGCGACGTCCAGGTGAACACCGGCATGCGCATCATGGACATGCCGGGCGCGCGCATCTTGACGATGGTCACCAGCAGGTTCACGCCGGACAGCAAGGTGCCCACCCCCGCGATCTGCAAGGCCCAGATGTAGTAGTCCACCCCCGCGTCCGGACTGTGCAGGATGCCGGACAGCGGCGGATACGCCAGCCAGCCGGTGCGCGCGAACTCGCCCACGAACAGCGACATCATCACCAGCGCGGCGCCGCCCGTGGTCATCCAGAAACTGAAATTGTTCAGGAACGGAAAGGCCACGTCGCGCGCGCCGATCTGCAGCGGCACGATGTAGTTCATCAGGCCCGTGACCAGCGGCATGGCCACGAAGAAGATCATGATCACGCCATGGGCGGTGAAGATCTGGTCGTAGTGGTGCGGCGGCAGGTAGCCGGTGGAATCGCCGAAGGCGATGGCCTGCTGCAGCCGCATCATGATGGCGTCGGCGAAGCCGCGCAGCAGCATGACGATGCCCAGGATCATGTACATGATCCCGATCTTCTTGTGGTCGATGCTGGTGAACCATTCGCGCCACAGGTAGCCCCACTTGCCGTAGTAGGTGATCGCGCCCAGCAGCGCGATGCCGCCCAGCGCCACCATGGCGAAGGTGGCGATCAGGATGGGCTCGTGCAGGGGAATGGCATCCCAGGTCAGGCGGCCGAATATCAGCTTGGCGAGGTCTGTTTGATCCGTCATCTTGATTCCTGGATAGAAGACCGGGGTTGCGCCGCGCCGCCGTGCTCGGCGGCCGGGGCGCGGGCGGCTACATGGCCAGTTCCGAGGCCGAGGTGCACATGGCGCCCACGTACTGCCTGGGCGGCCCGTCCAGCCCGATGCGCTCGCGCGTGGCGGCGTCCAGGCTGGCCAGGTTGCGCGCGCCGGGCAGGCCCATGCCGCCGCGGGCGTCGATGGCCATGGCGTCCTTCATGCACATGCGGTTGGTTTCCACGCAGCGGTTGACGATGGCGTCGAACAGGCCGGACGCGACGCTGGCGTATTGCTGGACGGGGTTGCGCTCGCTGGGCTGTTCGAGCTTCAGGTAGGCCGCGCGGTCCAGCGTGGCGCCCGATGCGCGCGCGCCGGCGATCCAGCGGTCGAAGCCGGCCTGGTCCACGCCGTGGAAGCGGAAGCGCATGCCGGAGAAGCCCGCGCCGCTGTAGTTGGCCGACAGGCCTTCGTATTCGCCGGGGTGGTTGATGACCGCGTGCAGCGTGGTCTGCATGCCGGGCATGGCGTAGATCTGGCCGGCCAGCGCCGGCACGAAGAAGGAGTTCATCACCGATGACGAGGTGATCTTGAACTGGATCGGGCGGTCCACCGGCGCGGCCATTTCATTGACGGCCGCGACGCCCTGCTCGGGATAGAGGAACAGCCATTTCCAGTCCAGCGCCACCACTTCCACCACCAGCGGCTTGGTGCCGGGCGGCACCTCGCGGCCTTCGGACAGACGCGCCAGCGGACGGTAGGGATCGAGCTGGTGGGTGCTGACCCAGGTCAGCGCGCCCAGCGCGATGATGATGAGCAGCGGCGCCGCCCAGATCAGCAGCTCCAGCACGGTGGAGTGGTTCCATTCGGGATCGTAGTGGGCGGCCGTGTTGTTGGCGCGGTAGCGCCACGCGAACAGGAAGGTGAGCAGGATCACCGGCACGATGATCAGCAGCATCAGCACGGTGGAGATGATGATCAGGTTGCGCTGCTGCAGGGCCACGTCGCCGGAAGGCGAGAGCAGGACCGCATTGCATCCGGAGAGCAATGGCAGGGCGGCAATCAACATCCATCCGCAAAGCCTTGGGAGAGACAGCATGGCCATACCCCGAAACGTAACCGTGGGAGCTAAACCGAACACTACGCTGGAAGCCGCCAAAAATCTAGGGTAAAAAGAGCAAAAGTATGCGGGATCCAACGTGTCGCGCCGCGCCCAGGCCCTTTGCGGGCGCGGCTTGCCGGGCATCGGGGGGTATCGCATGCGGATGTGTTGCAAGAGCGTAGGCCAGGCGTATTACAACCCTCCTTTCAGCGAGCAATCACATGGCGACCACCACGCGATATCCCGGTCATGCCCCCGCCGTTCCAGAGCCGGGCGCGGCCGGACACGGCGGCCACGCCAAGGTGGCGCCAGGCGAGATCGCGGTGGGGGTCATCGTCGGGCGGACCTCCGAATACTTCGACTTCTTCGTCTTCGGCATCGCCTGCGTGCTGGTCTTTCCGCGCGTGTTCTTCCCGTTCGAGCCGGCGCTCGAGGGCACGCTCTGGTCCTTCGTCATCTTCAGCTTCGCCTTCATCGCGCGGCCCATCGGCACCGCGCTGTCCATGGCCATCCAGCGCCGCTGGGGGCGCGCCACCAAGCTCACCGCCGCGCTGTTCCTGCTGGGCACGGCCACCGTGGGCATGGCCTTCCTGCCGGGCTATGACGTGATCGGCATGCACGCCATCACGCTGCTGGCGGTGTTCCGATGCCTGCAAGGCCTGGCGCTGGGCGGCTCCTGGGACGGCCTGCCGTCGCTGCTGGCGTTGAACGCGCCGCCGCAGCGCCGCGGCTGGTACGCGATGCTGGGCCAGCTGGGCGCGCCCATCGGCTTCATGGTCGCCAGCGCGCTGTTCCTGTTCCTGCATCTGACGCTTACCCAGGCCGATTTCCTGGAATGGGGCTGGCGTTATCCCTTCTTCGTGGCCTTCGCCATCAACGTGGTGGCGCTGTTCGCGCGGCTGCGGCTGGTGGTGACCGAGGAATATACGCAGCTGCTCGAAGAGGGCGAACTCGAACCCATCGCCATCGTCGAGATCGTGCGCGACCAGGGTTACAACCTGTTCCTGGGCGCCTTCGCGGCCCTGGCCAGCTACGCGCTGTTTCATCTGGTGACGGTGTTCCCGCTGTCGTGGATCGCGGTCAGCGGCACGCAGCAGATATCCGATGTGCTGATCGTGCAGATCGTGGGCGCGGCCGTGGGCATCCTGGGCACGATGGTCTCCGGCTGGATCGCCGACCGCATCGGCCGGCGCACCACGCTGGGCCTGTTCGCCGCGGCCATCGGCGTGTTCGCGCTGGTTTCGCCCTGGCTGCTGGGCGGCGGTCCGAAGTCGCAGGACGCCTTCATCCTGATCGGTTTCGCGCTGCTGGGCCTGTCCTATGGGCAGGCCTCGGGCACGGTCACGGCGAACTTCTCGCGCCGCTTCCGCTACACCGGCGCGGCGCTGACGTCAGACATGGCCTGGCTGTTCGGCGCGGCCTTCGCGCCGCTGGTCGCGCTGGGCCTGTCGGCGCGCTTCGGGCTGGTGGCGGTCAGCGTGTATCTGCTGTCCGGCGTGGCCTGCACCCTGCTGGCGCTGCGCGTCAACAAGGCGCTGGAAGACACGCGCGACTGAGTGGCTGTCACATTCGGCGGCCCGCTGCGCTACGGGGGAAGCTACCCCCCGTAGCCTTCCAGGACGTTGGCGACGTTGGTGCCGACTTCTTCCACCGCATAACCGCCCTCCATCGTGAAGACGGCCGGCAGCCCCAGGGTCGCCAGATCGCGGCCGACTTGCCGGTAGTCGGCGCTGGCCAGCTTGAACTTCGAGATCGGATCGCCTTCGAAGGTGTCCACGCCCAGCGCGATCACCAGCGCGTCGGCGCGAAAGTCCTGCACCGCGCGCATGCCGGCGCGCAGCGCCTCGCGCCAGCCGGCGTAGCCGGTGCCGGCGGCCAGCGGCAGGTTCAGGTTGCAGCCCTCGCCGGCGCCCGCGCCGCGCTCGTCGGCGTGGCCCAGGAAGAACGGGTATTCGGTGAGCGGATCGCCGTGCACCGACACCGTCAGCACGTCGCCGCGCTCATAGAAGATGGTCTGGGTGCCGTTGCCGTGGTGGTAATCGATGTCCAGCACGGCGACGCGCGCGGCGCCGGCCTCGCGCAGCGCCTGCGCGGCCAGGGCCGCGTTGTTCAGGAAGCAGTAGCCGCCGAAGAAATCCGGGCCGGCGTGATGGCCGGGCGGACGGGTCAGCGCCATGGCCGCGCGCGGGCCGCCCGCGCCGCCCACGGCGCGCGCCGCGTCGATGGCGCAGGCCGCGCCGGCCAGCGCGGCGTCCCAGGTGCCGGCCGTCAGCGGCGAGCCGCTGTCGAACGAATACAGGCCGACGCGCGCGGCGAAGTTGGCGGGCGTCACGTCATGGCGGAAACCCCGCACCGGCCAGACGGACGGCAGCACGTCGAGTTCGGCGTTGGCCGGATCCAGCGCGATCCACTCCCGCCACGCGCCTTGCAGGAAATCCAGGTAGCGAGGGCTGTGCACGCGACCCAGCAGCGCCATGTCGGCGGGCGATGGCGCGCGCAGTTCGCCGATGCCGCGCTGGCGCAGGGCCTGCAGCACGAATTCCAGCCGCGCGGGCGATTCGTGGCAGGGCACCAGTTTGCCGCGAAACATTTCCTGGCGGCCGGCGTGCAGGTGATGGATGGGGTTGTGGAAGATCAGCACGGTAACGCTCTGTCGTTGAGGGGATGCGTCACTATAGCGGCCGAGCGGCATAGAAGGCGACGGCGACCAGCTCGCGCAGCAGCGAATACAGGTCGCGCGGCTCGGCATAGGCCGGATGCGCGCCGCCCACGTGCATGACGCCGTGGCGCCTGAGCGCCAGCATGGTGCGCGGCACATGGAAATACTGCGTCACGGCCAGCGCGCGGGCATAGCCATGCTCGCGCATGTAGGCGCTGGCGTGGCGGGCCGTGGCCCAGGTATCGACGCCCGCGCTGTCCGCCACGATGCGGTCGGCGGGCACGCCGCGACTGATCAGGTAGTCGCGCATCACGGCGGCTTCGTCGGCGCCGGCCGCGTCCACGCCGCCGCTGACGAACAGGACGCGGCATTGCGCGGCGGCGTAGCAGTCATAGGCGCGGTCCAGGCGCGCGGCCAGGCGTGGCGAGGGCTGGCCGTCGGGCGTGACCGTATTGCCCAGCACCACGGCCACGTCGGCGGGACCGGCGGGCGCCAGCAGGCCGACGGCGGCCAGGATCAGGGCGGCCAGCGCGACGAACGCGGCCAGGGCGGCCAGGCCGCGCGCGAGGCGTCTTCGGAAGGATTTCAATTCAGCGGGCCTGCCGGTCCGACGCCGGAGCGTCTCCCTGCGCGGACGGCGCGAGACCATGCCTGTCGATCACCAGATCGACATAGCGCAGCCACTTGAGCGCCGCGGCGTCTTTCTGCCCGGGCAGGCGCACTTGCAGCCAGCCCGCCGGCCGCAGCGCCACCACGTCATACCGCTCGCCGGCGCGCAGCTGCGTCGATGGGCCGCTCGTGATGTCGGGCGCGTCATAGAGATCGACGCGGTCGAGGGGCGCCACGTTGTCGCCGCCGTCGAACGGCGAGCCTTCGCCGTCCAGCAGGATTCGGGCCACCGTGCCGTCGCCGTGGAACTCGTACCGGGCCTCGACCTTCGCGCTTGCCTGCGGGAACCAGATCTGCGTGATCCAGGACACGGGAACGGCTGTGCCGTCTGGGCGCACGGCGTAGCTTTCCTCTCCCTGGCTGTCGGCGCTGTATCGGCAACCCGTTGAGAAGGCGGGCTTGCCGGCGTCGAAGACCGGGTTGACGAAGCCGTGGCAGGGGCTGGCCTCGGGAGCGGGATGGCGGATCTCCTGGTAGCGTCCCTCGTTCGGGCGATACAGGAACAGGCGCATGCGTGCCTGCGTGCCGCCGCCGGATTGGCCGATGGCCAGGTCGGCGTAACCATCGTGGTCGATGTCGGGCGTTTCGAACACATCCACTGCTTCGTCGTCCATGACGGCCAGTTGCTGGACGGGGCCCTTGCCCACGCGCGCCGAGACTGTGTACCGGTTCTGTCCCGACACGGTGACGACCGCCGTCAGGCCGGGCTTGATCTGGTACGTGTGATCGCGCGCGCCGGCGTATGCGCCGGGCAGGAGCAGGACGAGGATGGCGGTGGCCAGAAGGGTGCGCTTCAAGGTCTTGCTCCCGTGTCGGTCGGATGGCCTGCATTATGCAGCAGCGGCGCGCCGGCCTTACGGGTATTACCGGGGCCGCGCCGCCGGGCCGACGCGACGATCGTGAGTAGAATGGCCGATACCGGCCAGACCGCCCGCGCCCGCCATGAATCTCCCGTTTCCGATCCGCCAAGAATGCCCGCCGGGCGCCTGTGTGTGCGACCGCGACAGGCTATTGGCCGATCCCGTCGCCGACATCCGCGTGCTGCGGCTCACCAAGGAAGAGGAAAAGCGCCTGATCGCGCGGCTGGAAAACCTGGCCAGCCTGGACGACCTGCGCCGCATGCAGGAGCGCTTGCAGGCGCAGCTGGGCATCGTGGTCCGGATTCTGCCCAGCGACAACGAGGTGCGCACCACGCGCGGCATCTTCATCCAGCTGGACGAGCAACCCGGCCTGTGCCGCAAGACCCGTTCGGCGATTCCGGCGGCGATCCGCCGCAGCTTCGATAACCGCCCTGAAATCGTCTATGCGCTGCTGAACGAGCGCGACCTGCTGGCCGGCGCCTGAGCGGGCCGATTCAACGACGGCGCGGTCCCGGGCAGGGGTTCAGCGGCTCCACGCGGGTCGGCGTGCGCCCCGCCTGCGGGCTGGCTTCCATCTTCTTGCCGCTGCGCGCGGGGTAGGCCAGTAGCACGGCGGCGCCGGTTTTCAGCGCCGGCGGTTGCGCGGTGCCGTAGGCGACCGTCCAGCCGCGCGTCGCCAGCGGCGCCAGCGTGTATTGCAGCGCCGATCCGGGCGACACGTGCGCGACCTTGCCGGCGTACAGCTCTTCTTCGCGGACCAGCTGGTCGTTGATCGATTGGTAGGTGGCGATGCTGACCAGCGCGGCCGATTCGCCGTGGCGGGCCAGGACGGCGGTTTCATACTTGCCGGGCGGGATATCCGTGACGCTGACAGCGATTTCTCCGGCCGCATGCCCGCCGGCGTCCAGGCGCACGCCGGTCACGTCGGCACGCGCCAGCGGCACGACGCCCGTGTTCTGCACACGCACGCTGTACTGGCCGGAGGTGCCGGCCTCGGTGCAGACGATGACGCCATAGGCGGGGGCGATGCTCAGGGCCGACGCGGGACCGGCGGCCAGCGCCGTGGCCAGCAGGCATAGGCGGGCGGGTGTCGTGTTCACGGGTTCCTCCTCAGGCGACTTGGGTGATGGTCAGCACTGCGCCCAGATCGATCCTGCCTTCGACAAAATCCCTGACCGCATCTTCCGCATCCATGATCCGTTCCCCGTGTGGCTGGATTCAGCGCTTGCGGTCCGCTGCCAGCGCGTGCCCGCGCCGGCGGCGGGCGACCGCAAGCCAGGGCATTATCCCACCACTTGGCCGCCGGCCTGTTCGGCCTGCTGGCGCTTGCCGGCCAGCCAGTGCAGGATCAGCGCCAGCACCAGCAGCGCGGCCATGATGACACCCCAGAAGATCCAGCCCAGCACCGAGATCCAGGTGCCCAGGCCGCCGGCCGCGGGCAGGATCTGGTTCAAGCCCTGCACGGCCCACACCAGCGATTCCTGCAGGCCCTTCAGCCAGGACGGATCGACCCAGGGCGCGGCCCAGGCAGGTGGATTCCATTGCGCGGTGCCCAGCGCGGCGGCGCCCGGCACCTGCGAGCCGGCGATCAGCGACAGCACCCAGTTGGCCAGCTGCAGGGTCAGGGCGACGAATCCGGTCCACAGCGCGGCCAGCGCGGCGAACGCGATCCAGATGATTTTCTTCATGAAAGCGGTACTCCAGAGTGCGGAAAAGCCACCAGGATAGAGCCGATTCTATTTCTGAAAAACCAGCGACAATGTGACAAACATTAAGAAAAAACCGAAGTCTTGGCCTGCTCCAGGATGCGTCGCACCAGGGGATGGTTCTGTCCCCGGCGATTGCGGATGGCGTGGATCTCCTCGTGGACCGCGTCGCAGCGCGCCAGCGGCCGTAGGCCGCGCAGCAGGCCGATATCGTCGCCGCCCAGCCGGCTGAGCGGAAACACGCCCAGGCCGCGCGCGGCGAACACCGACATCAGCGCGCTGTCCTCGAATTCCCCGACCACATTGGGATGGATGCCCTGCTCGCGGAACCAGCGGTCCAGGGTCTGGCGCAGCACCGAGTGGCCGGTGGGCAGCAGCACGGGCAGGCGCTCCAGCGACTGCGGAAAGGCCTGTACGTCGGCGCGCCGCAACAGGCGCGAGGGGCCATACCAGTCCACCGGTGAGGACACCAGCCGGTCGCTGGTCAGGCGCAGGTTGGGATTGGCCGGCGCGCCCTGGCCGGCCAGCACCAGATCCAGGTGATGCTGCGCCAGTTCGCCCAGCAGTTCCTCGAACTCGCCTTCGTGGCAGGTCAGCCGCAGGTCTGGCGTGTCCAGCACCGGGCCGAGCAGCGCGTGCGCGGCCAGCTTGGAAATGCCGTCGGACAGGCCCACGGACAGCCGGATCACCGGCTTGGTGGCGGCGGTGCGCACTTCCTGCGCCAGGCCCTGGCCGATCTGGAAAATTTCCTCGGCGCGGGCGAAGGCCGCCTGGCCGGCGTCGGTCAGGGCCACGCCGCGTCCGGCCGGCTTGAGCAGCTGGTGCCCCAGGTTGCGCTCCAGCTCGCGCACCTGGGCGCTGATGGTCTGGATGGCCATGTCCAGCCGTTCGGCGGCGCGGGAAAAGCCGCCTTCCTTGGCGACCATCCAGAAATAGTACAGGTGGCGGTAATTCAACATGGGGACGGATCCGGTATGTCCAATACTTCGGTTTTTTCGAACCTTAACTCAATTTACGGCTGATTTCTCAAGCAGGCCCGGATCCGGATCATGAACGTCTTCGGATCTTAGATTTCAGACCCAAGCGGAACACACATGGAAACCCTGCTGACCTTCTTCAATGCCGACTTCCTCGGCACGCCAGCCTGGAGCTGGCTGCTCTTCCTGGGCATCGTCGTGACGCTGCTGGCTTTTGACCTGGGCGTGCTGCATCGTGACGAACGCGAGATCGGCGTGCGCGAAAGCCTGCTGCTCTCGGCCGGCTACATCACCGCCGCGCTGATCTTCGGCGCCTGGGTGTGGTGGCAGATGGGCGCGGCCAGCGGCATGGCCTACTACACCGGCTTCATGATCGAGAAGTCGCTGTCCATGGACAACGTCTTCGTCATCGCGCTGATCTTCAGCTTCTTCGCGATCCCGCGCCAGTACCAGCACCGCGTGCTGTTCTGGGGCATCCTGGGCGTGATCGTGCTGCGCGCCATCATGATCGGCCTGGGCGCGGCCCTGGTCAGCAACTTCGGCTGGCTGCTGTACCTGTTCGGCGCGTTCCTGGTGTTCACCGGCATCAAGATGTGGCTGATCGCCGACCAGGAGCCGGACATCGCCAGCAACCCGATCCTGAAGTTCCTCAAGCGCCGCATGCGCGTGACGGACGGCCTGCGCGGCAACGCGTTCTGGGTCTACGAGAACGATCCGGCCACGTCGCGCAAGGTGCGCTGGGCCACCCCGCTGCTGCTGGCCCTGGTGCTGATCGAGTTCGTGGATCTGTTGTTCGCGGTGGATTCGGTGCCGGCGATCTTCGCCATCACCACCGACCCGTTCATCGTGTACACCAGCAACATCTTCGCGATCCTGGGCCTGCGCGCGCTGTACTTCGCGCTGGCGGCGATGATCCACCGCTTCCACTACCTGAAGTACGCGCTGGCCCTGGTGCTGGTGTTCATCGGCGGCAAGATCTTCCTGGTCGGCTTCATTGGCAAGGTGCCGGCGGCCCTGTCGCTGAGCGTGACCTTCGGCCTGATCCTGGGCGGCGTGCTGTTCTCGCTGTGGAAGACGCGCAAGGCGGCCTTGCAGGCGGGCTGATTCCGCGAGGACCGGCGGCCCCTCATGGGGCCGTCGGTCCGATGAAGTCCATGATGGCCCGCGCCGCTTCTTGCGGCGCGGTTTGCAGCAGGCAGTGCGGCGCGGCGATCTCGACCCGTCGCGCCTGCGGGATCAGGGCCATGACATGGTCCCCCGCCCGGCGCGGCACCACGCGATCGTCGCGCGCGCTCAGGTATAGCACCGGCAGCGTCACGCCGCTCATGCGCGGGCCGGCATCCACGTCGATCACGGCCCGCAGCCGCGCGCGCATCACCCGATCCTCGACCCGCGACACCGCGTCCAGCAGCTGGGTCCGCAGGCCGGGATCGGCGCGCGGTCCCAGCAGCATGCGGACGAGCAGGACGCCGGGCAGCAGCGATACTGGGAGTAGGCCGGTCAGGAATCGGGCGTAGCCCAGTTCCGGCCGCGGATTGCGCAGGAAGGTCGCGCACAGGATCAGCCCGCGCAAGCCGGGCGGCGGAGCGGCGGCGATGGCCGCGGCGATGGGGCCGGAGAACGATTCGCCCAGCAGCACGAAAGGCTGGTCCTTGGGGAGCGCGCGCCGCGCGTGCGCCTCCAGTTCGGCATAGCCTAACGGCCGGTCGCAGGGGTAGCGAACGACAATGGTCCGCAAGGCGGGAGGCAGCGCGGACAGCAAGGGCGCGAACAGATCGCCCGTGCCGTCCATGCCGGGCAGGAGTACCAGCGCGGTCATGCGGGATTCCGGTGTGGGCGTGGGCGCATTGTGGCATGGCGGGCGCGCCATACGCGGCCGATATGGATGAGGCGCGATCCGGGTATTTGTGGCGCGGGCGTTGCGGGCGTAGAGTGCGCAGGGCACGCAGACACCATTCCGGAGCCGCCATGAACTGGTCAGCCAAGCAGTATTCCGCCTTCGAGAACGAACGCACCCGCCCGGTGCGCGACCTGGTCGCCGCCCTGCCCAATGAGCGCGTGGCGCGGGCGGTGGACCTGGGCTGCGGCCCGGGCAACTCCACCGAGGTGCTGGCCGCGCGCTATCCGGACGCCGCGATCAGCGGCACGGACAATTCGCAGGACATGATCGACGCGGCGCGCAAGCGCCTGCCCGGCCTGGCCTTCGAACTGTCGGACATCGGGGCCTGGAATCCGCCGGGAGGCTACGACGTGATCCTGGCGAACGCCTCCCTGCAATGGGTGCCGGGGCACGAGGAACTCTATCCGCGCCTGGTGGGCAAGCTGGCGCCGGGCGGCAGCCTGGCGGTGCAGACCCCGGACAACATGGAAGAGCCGGCGCATCGGCTGGCGCGCGAGGTCGCGGCGGACGGTCCCTGGGCTGCCAGGATCGGCGCGGTCAAGCACCCGCCGCGCCACAGCGCTGCCTGGTACTACGAATTGCTCAAGCCGGTCTGCGGCCGGCTCGATGTGTGGCGCACCATCTATCACCATCCCCTGGCCGGCGCGGCGGCGGTGGTGCAATGGTTCACCAGCACGGCGCTCAGGCCCTACCTGGGTCCGCTGGATCCGGCAGAGCAACAGGCCTTCCTGGCCGAATACCAGACGCGCATCGAACGCGCCTATCCGGCCCTGTCGGACGGCACCGTGCTGCTGCCGTTCCCGCGCCTGTTCATCGTCGCCGGGGCGAAGTAGCGGGCGGGCGTGGTGCCCAGCGCCTTGCGGAACATGGTGATGAAGGCGCTCACCGATTCATAGCCCAGCTGGTCGGCGCTGCGTTGCACCGACAAGCCTTCCGACAGCCATTGCAGCGCCAGGATGATGTGCAGGCGCTGGCGCCAGCGGCCGAAGCTCATGCCGACTTCCTGGCGCACCAGCCGCGCCAGCGTGCGTTCGCTCATCGCCACGCGCCGGCCCCAGTCGGCCAGGGTGGCGCGGTCGTCGGGCCGCGCCGCCAGCGCGTCGGCTATCTCGCGCAGGCGCGGGTGGGCGGGCAGGGGCAGGTGCAGCGGTTCCGGTTCCAGCCGCGCCAGCTGTTCGACCAGCACATCGGCCAGCCGGCGGTTGCTGGGCGCCGCGCTGTCCTTGGCCGACAGCGCCGCCAGATGGACCACCATTTCGCGCACCAGCGACGTCACGCCCAGCGTCTGGCAGGTGGCCGGCATGCCGGGCGCCTCGGCGGGCACGAACAGGAAATTGACCTGGCCGTTGCGCGTGACGTGATTGCAATGCGGCACGCCGCCGGGGATCCAGACGGCGCAGCGCGGCGGCACCATCCAGATGCCTTGCGGCACCGTGCAGGTGACGCCGCCCTCCAGGCACAGCACCAGCTGGCTCATGCGGTGCTGGTGCGCGGGCGACTCATGGGCCCGGGCGGCGGTGTCCACGCGCATGGCGTAGGTCCATTGGCCAGGCCGGTCGGCGTCCAGGCCTGAAGGATCGGAGACGGGCGGATACATGGCGCGAAAACGGCTGGCGGAAGAGGGCTGCGGACGGGTTTGGCCGGATTTGCGTATATTTTGTCATTGTCTCGAAATTCAGCAAGCGGCCGCGTGGCTAAGCTGTGGATTCCGGGCCTGCCGGCCAATCGCCGGCGCCCGCCGCAACTTCCAGGTGTCCGATGTCTGTTTCCTCTTCCGACGCCCGCGTCCTCAGCCGTCCCGTGCTGCTGGTCGCCGGCATTCTTTGCATCGCCATGGCGCTGCGCGCGCCCGTGACCGGCGTGGCGCCGTTGATCGGCATGATCCGCGCGCAGCTGGGGCTCAGCTCCACCGCCGCCGGCATGCTGATCACCTTGCCCCTGCTGGCCTTCGCCGCCGGCTCGCTGGCCGCCGCCGGCCTGGCGCGCCGCTACGGTCTGGAGCGCACGCTGTTCGGCGCGCTGCTGCTGATCGCCGCCGGCATCGTCGGCCGTTCGCTCGGATCCGAGGCCGCGCTCTACGCCGGCACCGTCGTCATCGGCGCGGGCATCGCGCTGGGCAATGTGCTGCTGCCCAGCCTGGTCAAGCGCGATTTTCCGCGGCGCGTGGCCGGGCTGACCTCGGCCTATGTGCTGACCATGAGCGTGATCGCGGGCGCGGCCTCGGCCGTGGCGATTCCGCTGGCCGCGCTGTCCGACGCGACATGGCGCTTTTCGGCGCTGTGCCTGCTGGCGGTGCCGGCGCTGGGCGCATTGCTGTGGCTGCCGCAGTTGTCCCGCCGCACCCGGCCCGCGTCCGTCACGGCGCACGCGCCGCACGGCGAGCGGCTGTGGGGCAGCGCGCTGGCCTGGCAGGTGACGCTGTTCCTGGGCATCAATTCCTTCGTGTTCTATGTGATGGTGAGCTGGCTGCCGGCGATCCTGCAGGATGCCGGCTACACGGCGGAGCAGGCCGGCTCGCTGCATGGCCTGCTGCAGCTGATGTCGGCGGGGCCGGCGCTGTTCCTGGCGCCGGCCGTGCGCAGGATGAAGGACCAGCGCGCCGTGGCGGCCGGCGCGGCGGGCGCGTCCTGCGTGGCGATGATCGGCCTGATCGTCGCGCCGGGCTGGGCCAGCCTGTGGATCGTGCTGATGGGCCTGGGCATGGGCGCGGGCATCATCCTGGGACTGGCCTTCGTCGGGTTGCGTGCGCGCCATGCGCAGCAGGCGGCGTCGCTGTCGGGCATGGCGCAGTTCGTGGGCTATCTGCTGGCCGCCTCGGGGCCGCTGCTGATCGGCGCGCTACATGACGCGCTGGGCGGCTGGAGCGCGGCGCTGGCGCTGTGCGCGGCGGCCTGCGCGGCGATGGCCGCCGCCGGACTGTACGCCGGCCGCGCCATCCAGATCGGATCGTTCCCGGCCGGCGCGCATGCCGCGCCGGCGCGGGCGAGGGCGTCTCGCTGAGCCTATTGCCAGCCGCCGCCCAGCGCCCGATACAGGTCCACCAGCGCCAGCGATACCGCCGCCTCGGTGGCCACGCGTGACTGGTCGTTGGCCAGCACCGCGTTCTGCGCGCTGAGCACATTGACGAAGTCCGACGCACCCTCGGCATAACGGCGCTGGGCATGCAGCAGCGCCTGGCGCGCGCTGGCCGACGCGCGTTCCAGGCTGGTCCGCGCCTGCTGCTGGCTACGATAGGCCGTCATGGCATTGTCGACATCGTGCCAGGCGCCGAGCACGGTTTTCTGGAATGCCAGCGCTGCCTCCTGGGCCTGCGCCTCGCGCAGCCGCAGCCGGCCGCGCAGCTTGCCGCCCTCGAAGAGAGGGATCTGCAGCGCCGGGCCCACGCCGAAGATGCCGGCGCGGTCGGTGTCCAGGTTGCCCAGTTGCAGCGCCTGCAGCCCGATGTTGCCCGACAGGGTGATGCGCGGATAGAAATCGCCCTCGGCCACGCCGATCGCGGCCACGGCGGCATGCAGGCGCGCCTGCGCCTGGCGGATGTCGGGACGCCGCTCGGCCAGCTCGCTGGGCAAGCCCACCGGCACCCGCACCGGACCGCCCGGGATGGGCGCCAGCGTTTCCAGCCGCGCGTGCAGCGCGTGCGGCGGCTGGTCCAGCAACAGCGCCAGGGCGTTCATCAGCTGGTCCACGCGCAGCGCCAGCGGCGGCACGGCCGCCTCGATGGCGGCGGCCTGGGCATCCGCCTGGGACACATCCAGCTCGGTCGCCACGCCTTCGCGTTGCCGCAGCCGCGTGAGCGCAAGATTGCGATTGGCGTTGTCCAGCGTCTGGCGCAGCACCGCCAGCTGGTTCTGGGCGCCGCGCAGCCGGATGTAGTGGCTGGCGGTTTCCGCGCGCACCGACAGCATGACGCCGCGCTGCGCTTCCAGCGCGGCCTGCGACAGCGCGCCGGCCTGTTCGACCTCGCGCTGCACGCGGCCCCACAGGTCCAGTTCCCAGCTGGCATCGACGCCGGTTTGCCACAGGTTGAACGAGGACTTGCCGCCGCGTCCGGACGGATCGGACAGCCCGGCCTCGCTGTTCTGGCCGCGCCGGTAGGAGGCGTTCGCGCCCAGCTTGGGCAAGCCGTCGGCCTCGCTCACGCGCAGCGCCGCGCGGCTTTGCCGCAGCCGCTCGTAGGCGATCAGGATGTCGGGATTGGCGGCGCTGGCTTCGGCCACCAGGGCGCTGAGTTCAGGGTCGCCGAAGCTGTCCCACCAGGCGTCGTTGACAGGCTGGGCCACCGGCGCGCTGGCCGGGCCGCCCGCGCCGGCATCGCGCCATTGCGTCGGCAGTTGCGCCTGAGGCGCCTGGAAGTCCGGTCCCACGGCGCAGCCGCCCAGGCTCAACAGCGCCGAGGTCAGGACCAGGCGCGGTATTTTCAACAGGCTCATTTCGCGGCCTCCGCGAGCAGGGGCATGGTCTCGACCACGGCCTCGACCGACATGCCCGCGCGCAGCGGCGGCGCGCCGGCCGGCGTGGCGTCGAGCACGATCTTGACCGGCAGGCGCTGCGCGATCTTGGTGAAGTTGCCCGTGGCGTTGCTGGGCGCGACCGGCGACAGGCTCAGGCCGGTGGCGGGCGCGATGCTCTGCACGGTGCCGCGCAGCCGCAGGTCGGGATAGGCATCCACGGTGACGGTCGCGGGCTGGCCGGGTCGCATGTGGGTCAGCTGCTTTTCGCGGAAGTTCGCCACCACGTAGGCCTGCTGCAGCGGCACCACGGCCAGGATGGGCGTGCCGGGGGCGACGTAGGCGCCCACGCGCAGCGCGCGGCGTCCGACCACGCCGTCGACCGGCGAAATGATGCGGGTGTGGGACAGGTTGAGTTCGGCGCGGTCGACCAGCGCCTGCGCGCGCAGCACGCCGGCCTGGGCCGCCTCGTGCTGCGCGGCCAGCACGTCCTGCTGCTTGCGCGTGGCCTGGAGGATGGCCTGGTGTTCGGCCTGGCGCGCCTGGGTCATGTCCAGGCGGCTGCGGGCCTGCTCATAGGCCTGGCGCGTGCCGGCGCCCTCGCTCGCCAGGTTGCGGTGGCGCTGGACTTCGCTCTCGGCGAAGCGCAGGTCGGCGGCGTCGGCCTGCGTGACCGCCAGCGCCTGGCTGATCACCGCCTGATGGCGTTCCAGCGTGGCGTTGGCGTTGACGAGCTGGGCCGAGGCCACGGCCAGGTCGGCGCGGGCCGCGGCCAGGGCGGCCACGTATTCGTGGTCGTCGATGCGGGCCAACAGCTGGCCGGCGGCGACGCTCTGGTTGTCTTCCGCCAGCACTTCCTGGATGAAGCCGGATACCTGGGGCGCGACCACGGTGTGGTCGGCGACGACGGCGGCGTCGTCGGTGGATTCGGTCGGCGACGTGCCCGACCAGGCCCAGCCGGTGTAGGCAAGCAGGCCCAGCGCGCCGGCCAGCGCGGCGCGGGGAAGATGAGGACGGATTGTGGAATAAGTCATGATGTTCTCGATGATCAGGCCGCCGCGCGCGGAGGATAGATGCGCGTCGCGACGAAGGGGATGAGCAGGATGAGCAGCAGGGCCACGGCGGCCATGCACAGGTACAGGTCGGCGGACGTGAGCGCCGTGGCCTGCTCCTGCACGCGGCGCGCCAGCGTGGCCGCGCTTTCTCCATCCGCGCTCAGCGGAAAGCTGCCGAGCTGATCGGCCAGCATGTGGCTGTGATGATGGCGGCGCCAGGTCGTCAGCGCGTCCAGCAGGCCGGTGGCCGCCACCGCGGCGAAACCCTTGATGGTGTTGAACCAGGCCGAGGCGAACGGCCCGTCTTGCGGCGCCAGGCCGCCGGTGGCCAGCATCAGCAGCGGAATGACCGCCATGGGCTGGGCGAAGATCTGCACGGCCTCCAGCGCGTAGAACTGCTCGCGCGACCAGGCCGGCGTCAGCTGCGAGCCCAGCGCGCATGACAGCGCCAGCAGGCCCAGGCCGGCGGCCAGCACCCAGCGGCAGTCGACCCGGCGCAGGTTGCACAGCGCGGCCACCAGCGGCAGCGCGATCAGCTGGGGCAGGCCCATGGCCAGCAGCACCGGCGCGGTTTCCAGTGGCCGGTAGCCGCGCAGCTGCGCCAGGAAGCTCGAAGGGATCAGGATCACGCCCAGCAGCACCACCAGCACGCCGCCCAGCGTGAGCAGCGAGTGGCTGAGGTTGCGGTTGCGCAGCAGCTGGATCTTGAAGAACGGCAGCGGGTGGAACCACTCGTTCAGCAGGAACAGGGCCATCAGCGCGCCGCCGCCGCCCAGCAGCATGCGGATCAGCGGCGAGTTGAGCCAGTCCAGGCGCTCGCCCTGCAGCAGGCCGATGACCAGCATGGCCAGCGCGGGCGCGCCCAGCAGCAGGCCGCGCCAGTCGAACACGCGCAAGCGCTCCAGCTTGAGCGGGTCCTGCGGCAGGCCGCGCCAGACCATGACAGCCGCCACGGCGGCGGGCGGAATCACCAGCCAGAAGGTCCAGCGCCAGCCCAGCGTCTCGGTGCAGAACGCGGCCAGCGGAATGCCCAGGCTGGGCGCGAAGGTGGCGGTCAGGGCATAGCCGCCCAGGCCATAGAGCTTGATGTTGGCGGGCAGGAAGCGCAGCGCCACCGTCATCAGCATCGGCGGCAGGGCGCCGCCGGCCAGGCCTTGCAGCGTGCGCAATGCGAGCAGGGTCGGATAGTCGCGCGCGAACGGGCTGAGCGCGCCGAAGACGGCGAAGGCGACCAGCATCGCGGTGGTGAAGCGACGCAGCGAGAACGTCACCGAGCACCACGGAGCGAACGCCATGGCGCAGACCGAGGCGGCCGCGTAGACGGCGACGAACCAGGTGCCCTGGTCATAGCCGATGCCAAGGGCGCCGCGGATGTCGGCCAGCGCCATCTTGGTGACGTTTTCGTTCAGGCCGGCCAGGATCACGGCCAGCAGCACGCCGACCAGACCGGTCAGGATGCGTGCGCCAAATGCGGCGGCCGGGGGAGCGGCGGCCGCAGGCGCTTGGGGCGGGAAGGGAGCGGTCGCGGCGGTCATGCTTGCCTCGCGCCAGGAGTAGGGAATGAAGACATGGGTATCGCGTACTTGCAGAAAACAGCCCCAAGTCTAGGCAGGCTCGCGTTTCGGAAAAACCGGTCGCGGCGCAGCCCTGGCTTGCGCGCCGTGCAAGTGTGGGCGGATTCGCGCCATGCGCCGGGCGGCAGTTGCGTCGCGTGCAATCCTGGCTTGCGCGTGGCGGGATTTATCGGCCGGCGGCCTCGCGCCAATATGGCGGCACGCAAACCAACGCAAAGGATTTCCATGCAAACCCTAAGACTCTCCGCCCTGACCCTATGCCTGGCCTTCGTCGCCGGCGCCGCCCACGCCGAGGGCAAGACCCGCGAGCAAGTGCGCGCCGAGCTGATGGAAGCCAAGGCCGCCGGACTGGTCACCTATGGCGAACAGCAATATCCCGTCGACGTGCCCGACAACGCCGTCAAGACGCGCCAGCAGGTGCTGGAAGAACGCGACGCCGCCCGCGCCGCCGGCCAGATCACGCGCGGCGAACTGGACTATCCGCCCGTCGCCCGGGAGGCCGCCGGCAAGACCCGCGAACAGGTCATCGCCGAAATGCGCCAGGCCCGCGCCCAGGGCCTGATGAAGTCGGGCGAACTCGACTATCCGCCCACCGGCCATTGATGGTTTTCACCGCCAGACTCCCATAGGCATACACACACCATGATGAAGAAAATCGCTTTCGCCGCCATCGGGGCGGGCCTGGCCGGATCCGCGTTGGCCGCCGACACGAGCGTCACGCTGTACGGCTTGCTCGACATGGGCCTGGGCTATGAGCGCGTGCGCGCGCCCGGCTTCAAGCAAAACCGCATAGGCACCGTGCAGGGCGTGAACAGCGGCTCGCGTTTCGGCCTGCGTGGCGCCGAGGACCTGGGCGATGGCCTGCGCGCGATCTTCACCCTGGAAGGCGGCATCACGCCCCTGAACGGCAAGTCCGGCCAGAGCGGCCGCCTGTTCGGGCGCCAGGCCACCGTGGGCCTGGCGGATGACAGCTGGGGACAACTCGAATTCGGCCGCCAGGCCAACCTGGCGTCCAAGTACTTCAGCGGTCCGATCGATCCGTTCAGCGGCTCGTTCAACCTGGCCAACATGGGCACCACGTTCAGCGCGACGAACACCCTGCGCTATGACAACCTGGTGCTGTACCAATCGCCAGATTGGTCGGGCTTCCAGTTCGGCGTGGGCTACTCGTTCAACGCCGACGACACCCGCGCGCCGGCCACGGGCCAGAAGACGGGCTTCGCCACCGGCGACAACAATCGCGCGCTGACCACCGGCCTGCGCTACGCCAACGGCCCGCTCGCGCTGGTCGCCACCTATGATCGCTTCAATCCGACCAATGCCGCGGAAGGCGGGAAATCTCCCACGCGCATCCAGGAAACCATCATCGGCGGCGCCTACGATTTCGAGGTCGTGAAGCTGGGCGCTGCCATCGGACAGACCCGCGGCGGCTGGCTGCAAGGCGCGACGATGGGCGTGTCGCCCGACACCAAGGGCTACCGCAACGCCGATACGTTCAAGCTGGCCCACGGCTTTCGCGCTGATTCGTATACGGTCAACGCGACCGTGCCGCTGGGCAAGAGCAAGCTGATGGTGTCATGGCAGATGGCCCGCCCCAACGGCAGCGCCCTGACGGGCGACGACGCGAACACGCAGGTGTACAGCGCCGCCTATACCTATGATTTCACCAAGCGCACCAACCTGTACGCCTATGTCGCCTACGCGGACAATTTCTCGTTCCGGCGTGACGTGACGGACACCGCCGTGGCCATGGGTATCCGGCATCGCTTCTAGGCGCGACGCGCGGGGGCGGCCTGGTTTCGGGTCGCCGCCAGCCGCGCGGCCAGGCCCAGCCGCTCCAGCCCTGCCGCCATCTCGGTGGACCAGGGCCGCGCGACGTTCAGGCGCAGGCAATGACCGTGCTTGCCCGCGGCCGAGAACAGGGCGCCGGGCGTGTAGGCGATGCCTTGTGACACCGCATCGCGCAGCAGCGCCAGGGTGTCGGCCGGCTCGGGCAGTTCCAGCCACAGCCACCAGCCGCCTTCGGGACCCAGCACCCGCGTGCCCTGGGGAAAATGCCGCTGCGCGCAGGCGCGTGCCGAGGCGGCGGCCTGCGCCAGCTGCGTCCGCAGCCGGCGCAGGTGCGCCGGCAGGCGGCCCGACTTCATGTAGTCGGCCAACACCTGTTGTTCCAGCAGCGGCGCGGCCAGCGAGCTGCCGATCTTCAGGGATTCCAGCTGGCGCTGGTGGCGTCCGCCCAGCACCCAGCCCAGGCGAAAGCCCGGCGCCATGCTCTTGCTGCACGATCCGCAATAGATGACCCGGCCGTCGCGATCCCAGGCCTTCACGGCCGGCGGCCGTTCCGCCGCGCTGCCCAGGTCGCCGAAGACGTCGTCTTCGATCAAGGCGATGCCGTGGCGCTGCACGATCTTCAACAGGCGGCGCTTGGCCGCCTCGGACATGCAGGCACCCAGCGGATTCTGGAACGACGGCATGGCCACCACGGCGCGCACGCCGCCGTGATGCTCCAGTGCATATTCCAGCGCTTCCAGGCTCATGCCCTGGCCGGGCACGCAGGGAACCTCCAGCGCGCGCAGGCCCAGGTGTTCGATGGTCTGGAGCAGGCCGAAGTACACGGGCGATTCGACGATGACGGTATCGCCGGGCCGGGCCACGGCCCGCAGCGCGATCTGCATGGCCTCGGTGGCGCCGTTGGTGATGAGCAGGTCTCGCGGATCCGCGTCGATGCCGCAGGCGGCCAGATGGCGCAACACTTCATGCTTGAACGCGGGCAGGCCGGTGCCGGACGGATAGGCGCCCAGCAGACGCGGATTCTCGCGCAGCAGGCGCTGCGCGATGCGCGCCAGGGTTTCGCAGGGATACCACTCGGGTGCGGCGCTGGCCAGGTGCAGGGCCAGCGGCAACGGCTGGGCCGTCAGCGCGTAGAGCTGGGTCATTCGGTGCTGCAGCGAGGCCAGCATGTCGTACTCGACGCCGGCCGGTGCGGGCGGCGGCGCGGTCTCGGGCGCGACGCGCGCCTGTCGCAGCGCCTTCCAGTCCGCGACGTACATGCCGGACTTGTAGCGCGCCTGCGCATAGCCCTCGTGTTCCAGCAGCCGGTAGCAGCGCGTGGCGGTGGAGACGCTGACGCCTTGCGCGGCGGCCAGTTCGCGCACGGAGGGCAGGCGGTCGCCCACGCGGTATTCGTGGGTGCGGATGGCGGCCTTGATATGGTCCGCCAGGACGGCATAACTGTGCTGCATGACAGATATGGAAATGAATGATCTGTGCAGCATAGCCCAAGCGTGGTCTGTCGCGCCTGGGCGCATGGCAACGGCGCATCATGCCGTTCACGCAACCCTTTGCAGGAATCCCCCCGCCATGCATGCAGACAATTTCTCCCTGGCCCGCTACTTCGACCGTATCGGCTACGCCGGCCCGGCCCACGCCGACCTGGCCACCGTGTCCGAACTGATGCGGCGCCAGTTGTACACCGTGCCGTTCGAAAACCTGGACGTGCAGGCCGGGCTGGGCGTGTCGCTGGCGCCCGAGGACATCGCCGACAAGATCCTGGCACGCGGCAGGGGCGGCTACTGCTACGAGGTCAACGGCCTGTTCTGCATGGCCATGCAGGCGCTGGGCGTGCCGTATCGCTATGTGGCGGCGCGGCCGATGTTCTATCCCGCGCGTCGTCCCCGCACCCACATGGCGCTGGTGCTGCGGCTGGACGGCCAGGACTGGCTGTGCGACCTGGGCTTTGGCAGCTACGGCATCCGCGCGCCCATGAGCCTGGCGGAGCTGGACACCGACATCCGCCAGGATATGGATCGTTTCATGCTGAGCCGCGAGGCGGACGGGGTCTACGTGCTCAAGGCCTGGCGCGATGGCGGCTGGCAGAACCAGTACGGTTTCGACCTGTCGCCGCAGGAATGGATCGATTTCACGCCCGCGAACTATCTGAATTCGAACCATCCCGACGCGATCTTCGTGCAGAAGCGCGTGGTGGTGCTGCACAGTGAGCGTGGCCGCGCGATCCTGGTCGGCAACACGCTCAAGCTGGTCGACGAGACCGGCACGGTCGAGTCCGAGCTGGACGACGGCGCTGTGGCGCAAGCGCTGCGCGAGCGCTTCGGCCTGGCGTCGGCCTGAGGCCGCTCAGTCGAACACGCCGGACAGCACGTCGGCGACCACCGAGGTGGCGATGGCCACCAGGATCAGGTCGCTGCCGGCCACGCGCCATTCGTAGCCAGGGTGCACGGGCAGGCGCGCCAGCATGGCGCCCGGCACCATTTTCTTGGCGATGCCGGGAGGCATCGGCTTGCCGCGAGCCAGGTTCTTGCGGATGCCGGGCGGCAGCGAGCCGTAGCCGGTCGCGCCGGCCTGCACGGCGTAGCCGCGCGCCGTGGAGATGCTGATGCCGGCCGTGCTCAGCGTGACGCTGACCGAGCCGTCCGAATCGCGGTTGTCCTTGTTCTTGCCGTGACCCTGTCCGGCGTGATCGGGCTTGCCCTTGCCTTCGGGCGGCGCGGCATGCGCCGGGGCGGCGAGCACCAAGGCGGCGGCCAATATGGCACAGGACAAAGAGGCGGAACGGAACATGGCGTTGGTCCTTTGGGGTGGCATGCTGCGCTCAGCGTAGCGCCGCGCGGCCAACCATGCCACAGCTCGTCTCGGATTACTCTTAAAAATGGCGACAATCCGTGTCCTTGCAACGTCCCGGCCAGCTTTGGCGGATGAGCAGGCTAGAATGCCTTGCTTTTTTCCGGGAGGACGCACGATGAGGTATTTCCTGATCCTGGTAGGGGCCGCCGTAGTCGCCTACCTGCTCGCGCGGGGCATCGCCGCGGTCCTTTCCGACCGCAAACGTTCCAAGAAAGAGAGGGATTGAAATGAAGCCTGCGGATCTGCAGATCATCAAGGCGGCCAAGCCGCGCAGCCTGGCAGTGGCCATCGGCACCGGACTGTTGTTCGTGCTGATCCTGTTCCTGGCTTTCGGCTCATGGTTCCAGGTGGACCAGGGCGAGCGCGGCGTGGTGCTGCGCAACGGCAAGCTGGTGCGCGTGGCCGAGCCCGGCCTGGATTTCAAGACGCCTTTCATCGACAACGTGTCGGTGGTGTCGGTGCGCGACCATACCTTCGTGTTCGAGAACCTGGAAGCCTACAGTTACGACCAGCAGCCCGCGACGCTGCGCGTGTCGGTCACGTACCGCGTGCCGGCCGAGCGCGTGGCGGAACTCTATTCCGAGTACGGCACCATCAACAATCTGCAGGGACGCGTGCTGGAGCGCAAGACGCCCGACGCCGTCAAGAACGTGTTCGGCCGCTTCACCGCCGTGCGGGCCATCCAGGAACGCCAGAAGCTGGGCCTGGACGTGAACACCGCCGTGGTGGAAGCCATGGACGGCGCGCCGGTGCAGGTGGTGGGCGTGCAGATCGAGGAAGTCGGCTTCTCGAAGGCCTACGAGCATTCGATCGAGCAGCGCATGCTGGCCCAGGTGCAGATCGAGACCACGCGCCAGCAAAAGGAAACCGCCGTCATCAATGCCGAGATCCAGGTGGTCAAGGCCAAGGCCGAGGCCGATGCGCGGCGCCAGCAGTTCACCGCCGAGGCCGACGGCATCCGTTTGCGCGGCGAGGCCGAGGCGGCGGCGATCCGCGCCAAGGCCGAGGCCCTGGCCGCCAACACCAATCTGGTCGGCCTGAACGCCGTCGAGAAATGGGATGGCGTGTTGCCCACCACGCAGGTGCCGGGCGCGGCGCTGCCCTTCATCGGCATCAAGTAATCGCGCTGTCGGCGGCCTCGCGCCGCCGGGCGTAGTCCATCAGCCCGGGGCCGGGCAGCGCCTTGCTGAAGTACCAGCCCTGCACGATGATTTCGGCGCTCGATTCGAGCGCCGAAATTTCCTTGTCAGTCTCCACGCCCTCCACCACGATCTGCAGGTTCAGCGCCTCGCAGAATCGCAGCAGGCCGCTCATGACCAGCGCACCGCGTTCGCTGCTTTGCGCCTGCACGAAGCTGCGGTCGATCTTGACCGCGTCGATGCGGAACTGGTGCAGGTAGCTGAGCGCCGAGTAGCCGGTGCCGAAATCGTCGATGTAGATGCGCGCGCCGATCTGGCGCAGACGGTCGAAGGCCATGTGCAGTGCCTCGGCGTCCTCGACCAGCGCGTCCTCGGTCAATTCCACCGACACCTGCCCGCCGGCCTGCGCCAGCACGCCGATCAGCTTTTCCAGGTGGGGAGTGGACGTCAGGGTACCGCTGGTGACGTTGATCGTCATGGGCAGCGCGAAGCCCTGCGCGCGCCAGCTCTGGCATTGCACCACCGCCTGCCGGGCCACCCAGAGGTCGACGTCGCGCATCAGGCCGGCCTGGGCCAGGCCGCGCAGGAATTCCAGCGGCGCCTGTTGCCGGCCTTCGGGGCCGGTGGCGCGCAACAGCGCTTCGCAGCCGGTGCAGCGTCCGCTGCGCAACGAGACCTGCGGCTGGTATTCCAGATAGAAGTCATACTCGCTGATAGCGCGGATGCGGGTGATCTCGGCGCTGCGGCGCGCGCGGTCCGCGTAGGTGTTGATCAGCGGATCGTGCACGTAGAGCAGCGATTCGTCCTGCAGGCGCGGGAAGGTGGTGTCCAGCGATTTGAAGTACACGGTGGCGTCGGCCAGCTGCCGGCGTTCCAGCGCCAGCACGAAGGGCGTGTAGAGGCATACGCCCAGCGCCAGCAGTCCCAGTTGCAGCACGATGCCGCCCAGGTGGCCGCCGGTGCTCAGGTAGGCGTTGACCAGCACGGGAGAGGTCAGCGGCAGTGTCACGGCTGCCGGAGGCAGCCAACCCAGCTGCACCACCGCCAGCGCGATCAGCGTGTTGCAGACCGGCGCCAGCATGAAAGGGATCAGCAGCCGGGGGTTGAGGATCAGCGGCAGGCCGAACAGCAGAATCTCGTTCACGTTCAGCAGCGAGGCCGGGACGCTGGCGACGGCCAGCATGCGCAGCGATTCCGTACGCGAGAACAACAGGATGGAGACCGCCAGCGACAGTGTCGCGCCGGCGCCGCCGATGAAGGTGAACGCGCCCATCAGGCTGCTGTTCAGCGCGTACACGCCTTCGTAGCCGGCGGCGTTGATGGCGGCGTTCAGGTAGGCGGCCTGGTCCAGCACGTCCATGATCGGCGCCAGCGCGTGGTAGCCGTGTATGCCGAAGAACCAGAGCAGCGAGTTCAGCGCCGAGATCAGCGCGCCGGTGGCATAGGGGTTCTGCAGCGAGGTCAGGCTGACGGGAATGCTGAACTGCGCCACGCCCGGAATGCTGAGCAGGGCGGACAGCGCGCCGATGAGCACGGCCGCGGTGAGGATGCCGGGCACGACCATGTTCAGCGTCTCGCGCACGTTCTCGCCGGTGAGGCCATCGGGCGCGAGCCGCGTCCAGCGGAACCGGTGCAGCCAGGATAGCAGCGGCACCGCGGCCAGCGGCGAGATGATGGCCACGAACAGAGTCAGCGTGGAGGCCGCCAGCGGATGGGCGGCCAGCAGTGTTTCGGCCACGGCCACGTAGGACAGGCACAGGAAGGCGGTGGGCAGGTGCGGCACGCGATGCCGGATCGACAGCATGTAGCCGATGGCCGCGGCCACCAGCATGGGCATGATGCCGGTGAGCTTCTGGTGGACCGAGGTCAGCAGTTCGGTGGCCGGTTCGGGCAGGCCGGCCTGGCGCGCCAGCACGGACAGGACCAGGAACAGCGCCGACACCAGCAGGCAGGGCAGGGTCCATAGCAGCCCTTCGCGGATGGCGCGCAGGGCGTTGGCGCTCGCGAGCAAGGCCAGTCGATCTTTCCGGTAGAGCGAGAGGATTGCTTTCAGCATTGTCGGTATGCCCAGATTGCCCAAGGTCTTTGGGGCAGAGCCTCCCCGCGCTTTGTAAGAATCCTTGTCGAATCCTAGCGCCTGCGGTCGGGCTTTAGCAATCCGGCCCGAAAATGTGGGCACTAGGGGATTCCCCTCTGTCAAGAATTGCAAAGCAGGCGCATCTTGCAGTGGCGGGGCCTGGACCGCGCTATACCATCGGCCCATGTCCCGCCGCGGCTCGCGGGCCGCGGCGCAGGCACGACAAGCTTCAAGCGGGAGGAGACACGGATGTCTCAGGGCAATTGGATGTCAGGCGATACCGCGCCGGAACGACAGGGATACTACGAAGCGCGGTATGACACGGGGCTGGTCGCCGTGACGTTGTACAGTGTGCTGGGCTGGCTGCCGACCCGCACGCCGGGGAACATGGTCGGCTGGCGGCCGCTGCCGCCGGGTGCCGAGAAGGAAGAGGCCGAACGGCATCTGCAGGAATTGCGCACCGCGCAGGCGCACATGCCGCTGGATGACTAGGACGAGTCCGAGGTCTGCGCCGGTCGCAGTTGCCCGTCGACGCGCCGATGGGCATGACGCGCCGGCTGGGGTCGGCGCGCCAGCCCATGACGAGCTGGCAATGCTGCCGGCCTAGCGCAAGGCCGCGTCCAGCGGCGCGAGGGCGGGTCCGATCAGGGCGAGCAGCCTGGCCTTGCCCACGCCATCGCGCGCTTGCACCGACAGGCCGTGCAACACGGCAGCGTAGTAATCGCCCAGGGCCTGTATGTCCGTGCCGGGAGCGAGTTCACCGTCCCGCGCGGCGGCGGCGATGCGGTCGACGATGGACTGCGTGCGCGCCTTGCGATGCGTCGCCAGCCAGCTCATCACCGGCTCGTTGGCGGCCGCGTAGTTGGTCGCGGCGGACACCACCATGCAACCCTGGGGACGGCCGCGCCGCGTGTACGTCAGCACGGCATCGCGCAGCATGTGCTCGACCGCGCTGCGTACGTCGCCCGCCTGCAACGCCTTTTCGGCAAAGGCGCCATCGCCCTCCTCATAGCGCGCCACGGCTTCGCGGAACAGGTCTTCCTTGGATCCGAACGCCGCATACAGCCGCGCCGACGCGAGTCCGGTGGCCGCGACCAGATCGGCCATCGACGTGCCTTCATAGCCGTGCTGCCAGAAGGCGAGCATCGCCTGCTGCAGCGCGAGATCGCGGTCGAATTCCCTGGGTCTGCCTGCCATTGCACTTTTGTCCTGATTGAAATTCCACGCAGTGTACCGCCGCGTCCTGAGGCGCGGTCGATTCAGGCGTGCTTGCGTCACAGATCGATTTTCGTCTATTCTTTGTCGTTCGACAAACAATTAGGGCGAGCCGGGAGACGGCAAGCCGAAGGCAGATTCATCATGCAAACCCTCAAAGGCCCGAGCATCCACCTCGCGCAATTCAGCGGCGCCGACGCGCCGTTCAACAGCCTGCCCGCCGTCGCCGAATGGGCGGCGGGCCTGGGCTTCAAGGCCCTGCAGGTGCCGGCCTGGGACCAGCGCTTCTTCGACGTGGAACTGGCCGCGTCCAGCCAGGACTATTGCGACGAGATCACCGGCATGCTGGCCGGCCACGGCCTAGTCATCAGCGAACTGACCACGCACATCTTCGGCCAGCTGCTGGCCGTGCATCCGGCCTACGACGCGATGTTCGACACCTTCGCGCCGGCGCAGGTCCGCGGCAATCCGGCGGCGCGCACAGAATGGGCCAGGCGCAACCTGCTGCTGGCGGCGCGCGCGTCGCGCCGGCTGGGCCTGACCGAGATGGGCACGTTCTCGGGCTCCTTCGCCTGGCCCTACCTGTTCCCGTTTCCACAGCGGCCGGAGGGATTGATCGAGACCGCGTTCGACGAACTGGCGCGGCGCTGGCTGCCGGTGCTGGATGCCTGCGACGAGCAGGACGTGAATCTGTGCTTCGAAATCCATCCCAGCGAAGACCTGCACGACGGCATCAGCTTCGAGATGTTCCACGAGCGCGTGGCCGGGCACGCGCGCTGCGGCATCCTGTTCGATCCCAGCCATTTCGTGCTGCAGCAGCTCAACTACCTGGACTACCTGGACATCTACAAGGATCACATCCGCATGTTCCATGTGAAGGACGCCGAGTTCAATCCGACCGGACGCCAGGGCATCTATGGCGGCTATCAATCCTGGGCCGACCGCGCCGGCCGCTTCCGCTCGCTGGGCGACGGCCAGGTGGATTTCAAGTCCATCTTCTCCAAGCTCGCGCAGCACGGCTATCAAGGCTGGGCCGCGCTGGAGTGGGAATGCTGCCTGAAGGACCAGGAGGCCGGCGCGCGCGAAGGCGCGGCTTTCATCAAGCAACACATCATTCCGGTCACGGACAAGGTGTTCGACGATTTCGCCGGCGCCGCCATCAGCCAGGCCCAGATCAACGCGCTGCTGGGCATCGCCTGAGCGGGCAGGAACACAGACCATGACGAACTTCCATCAAGACATCCCCTCCGCCGGCGCGGAGTTCGCCCATCGCTACGTGATGGTGAACGGCGCGCGGCTGCATTGCGCCATCGCCGGCGACGGCGCGCCGGTGCTGCTGGTGCCCGGCTGGCCGCAAACGTGGTTCACCTGGCGCCACGTCATGCGCGCGCTGGCGGGGCAGGGCTACATGGCCATCGCCGTGGACCCGCCGGGCACGGGCGATTCGGATCGTCCGGCCGCCGGCTATGACACGGGCGCCGTGGCGGCCACGCTGCATCAGCTGATGCGGCAGCTGGGCCATGCGCGCTATCAGGTCGTGGGCCACGACATCGGCATGTGGGTGGCCTATGCGCTGGCCAGCGACTTCCCGGACGCCGTCTCGCGGCTGGCGCTGACCGAGGCGGTGATCCCGGGCCTGGCGCCCGAACCCACGATCTTCGCGCCGCCGGACCAGAACATCTTCCTGTGGCACTTCATGTTCAACCGGCTGCCCGACCTGCCGGAAGCGCTGATCGCCGGTCGCGAGCAGGCCTACCTGACCTATATGTTCGACAAGTGGTCGCACCGCCGCGACCGCGTGGCGGCGCAGGTCTATATCGACGCCTATGCGGCGCCGGGCGGACTGCGCGCGGGCTTCTCGTACTACCGGGCGATTCCGGAAACGGTGCGGCAGAACGTCGAGCGCGCCCGGCGCAAGCTGGCCATGCCGGTGCTGGCCATCGGCGCCGAGCATGCCACCCGCGACGCGCCGCTGATCACCATGCGCGAGAATGCGGTGGATGTGCGCGGCGCCATCATTCCCGACTGCGGCCACTTCGTCACGGAAGAATGCCCGGACGAGTTCCTGGCGCAGCTGTTGCCGTTCCTGTCGCGGGAGAGCTGAGCATGGCGCTGGATCCGAAGATCGATGCCTACCTGGCGCGGCTGTCCTCGACCGCCACGCCGATGTCCCTGGCGGAAATGCGCGCGGCCACCGAGACCAGCCTGGGCGCGCTGCACGGCCCGCTGGAAGACGTGGCCGACGTGCGCACCTACCTGGCGCCGGGCCACGACGGCACGCCCCTGCGCGTGCGCGCTTACACGCCGGCGGGCGCGCCGCCCGGCGCCGTGCTGCCGGCGCTGGTGTATGCGCATGGCGGAGGCTGGTTCCTGTGCTCGCTGGAACTCTATGACAACCCGTGCCGCGCGCTGGCCAATGCCACCGGCTGCATGGTGCTGTCCGTGGACTACCGGCTGGCGCCGGAGCACAAGTTCCCGGTGCCGGTCGAGGACTTCTATTGCGCGCTGCGCTGGGTCTGCGAGCAGGCCGGCATGCTGGGCGTGGATCCGGCGCGCATCGCGGTGGGCGGCGACAGCGCCGGCGGCAACCTGGCGGCGGCCGCCGCCATCATGGCGCGCGACCGTGGCGGCCCCAGGATCGCGCACCAGCTGCTGTGCTATCCCGTGTTGGACCATTCCTTCAGCACCGATTCGTATCGCGCCTATGGGCAGAATTTCTTCCTGACGGAAGAGACGATGCGCTACTGCTGGTTCACCTACCTGCTCAACGAGCAGGACGGCGGCTCGCCCTACGCATCGCCGCTGCGCGCGGCGGACCTGACGGGCCTGCCGCCGGCGACCGTGCTGGTATGCGAGTACGACCCGCTGCGCGACGAGGGCGAGGCCTATGCGCGCCGGCTGCGCGAGGCCGGGGTCGATGCGTGCGACCATCGCCTGCCGGGCATGGTCCATGCGTGCATCCACATGCTGGGCTTGACGCCGGCGGCGCGGCATCTGTTCGAACTGGCGGGCGGCGCGCTGCGCGCCGCCTTTGAGTCCGAGCCGCAAGCGGCCTAGGCGGACGCGTCTCCAGTGGCTTGCCGGCAGCGCACGGCCAGGGCCTGCCGGGTGATGACGATCACCACATCCGTGCGTGGCGCCACGGCGTCCGGATCGGCGACTTGTTCCAGATGGAAGGAGTCGTCATGTTCCAGCAGCGCGTACAGTTCATCGGGAGCGAGCAGGTCGTGGAAACAAGTGCGCGGCTGGCCGTGCAGTATGCTTGTTGACTTGTTCATCCGTATCCTTCGCGAAGCAATGACAGACTTCCCTTTTGACGCCGTGCTGTTCGACTGCGACGGCGTGCTGGTCGATTCCGAACCCATCACCAGCCGCGTGCTGGCGGGCATGCTGACCGAGCTGGGCTGGGCCATCAGCACCGAAGAGACCATGCGCATTTTTACCGGAAAGGCGGTGCGCGATGAAGTGGCGCTGATCGAGGAGCGCACCGGGGCGCGCCTCAGCGAAGCCTGGCTGGCCGAGTTCCGTGAGCGCCGCAACCAGGCGCTGGACCGCGATCTGGTCGAGATCCCGGGCGCGCCCGACGCGGTGCGCGCGCTGCACGGCATCCTTGATGGGCGCATCGCCGTGGCGTCCGGCGCCGATCGCCGCAAGGTCGAGTTCCAGCTGGCCAAGGTCGGCATCGCCGACTGCTTCGACGGCCGCGTGTTCAGCGGTCATGAAATGCCGCGCAGCAAGCCCTTCCCGGATGTGTACCTGGCGGCGGCCGAGTCGCTGGGCGCGGATCCGCGCCGCTGCGCGGTGGTCGAGGACACCGTCACCGGCGCCACCGCCGGCGTGGCGGCGGGCGCCACGGTGTTCGGCTACAGTCCGGGCGGCCTGGGCCATAGCGGCGCCGACGCGCTGCGCTCTGTGGGCGTGGCGCGCGTCTTCACCGACATGCGCGACCTGCCCGGCCTGCTGGCTGACTGGACCGGCCACCATCTGGGCTGAGCCCGGATCCGTCTCGGCCAGGACGCGCCGGGTTCAACCGGCGTATTGCTCGCCGCCGTCCAGGTCGATGACCGTGCCGCTCAGGTAGCCGGCGCGCGGCGAGGCGCAGAACGCCAGCATGTCGGCCACTTCGCCGGGTTCCATCAGGCGGCCGAACGGCAGGCCCGACAGCGTTTCCTGCCAGCGCGTTTCGTCACCCCAGCGCGCCTGGGCGCGCTGGCGCGCCAGCGTGAGTACGCGGTCGGTGCGCGTGCGCGAGGGATTCAGGCCGAAGACGCGCACGCCGTGGCGCGGAGCCTCGCCGCCCAGCGCGCGGGTGAAGGCGATCAGCGAGGCATTGGCCGCGGCGCCGCAGATATAGTCGGCGCGCGGCGCCGAGCCGGCCATGCCGATCACGTTGGCGATCACGCCGGCGCCGGCCTCGCGCATCAGCGGGTAGTACAGGCGCGCCAGCCGGATATAGCCGTGCACTTTCAGTTCCCAGCCCGCGAGCCAGCGTTCGTCGTCCACCTGATCCAGTGCGCCGCCGGGCACGGCGCCGGCATTGTTGACCAGGATGTCGACGGGGCCTGCCTGGCGCAGCAGTTCCTGCGGCGCGTCGGCGCGTCCCAGGTCCAGCGCCACGCAGGCGGCGGGCATGCCGGTCTGGGCGGAGACCGCGTCGGGGGGGGGGGGGGGGGGGGGCGGGGGGGG